>DAOOON010000016.1:10020-16569 GCA_035387745.1 archaeon | reverse complement strand
TTATTCATTTAATCACCTTTAAATTTATATAAATAATTAGGACAATAGCTTTATATAACTACTTTCTTTTAATTAGGTTTTTGCCTTAGAATTTTTTTTTCTTTAAACACAAAGTAATTAACCATTGCACGCAAGTCTAGTAAAACCACGTTTTTCCCGCGGCTTTTGAAAAAGGCTCCGCAAGGGATGGGATTTGAACCCATGTGCGCTGTTACACGCATCTAGTTTTCGAGACTAGCACCTTCAACCAGACTCAGTCACCCTTGCTTATATAAAAATTCGTTTATGGTTTTTAAAAGATCTGTTAAAATGACTTTAGCAACTTTTTCCTGAGTGGTGTCTCTGATAATTATCTTTAGAGATGAAAAGATAGTTACTGTGCCTTTTTTTGTTTTTAAAATTATTAAAAACGGAGAATTATCTTTTTCTATATAGTAATTTTTAGTTCTTAGTTTCATTAATAATTTTTCTAAATCAATCTTTATTGGCTTTTTTGGAAAGAACTCAAAACCTGGCGTTGCTTTACAGCTATCTAAAATAAAAGAATCAATGCTTAAAGATTTTTCTTCTTTTTTCTTAAGTAGATCTAACATGATTATTTCACTTTTATGCATCAATGATTTGACCAATAACTGCATCAACAATAATTGCTCTTTGATTTGCTCTCTTGTCTTTTGAGATAATTTCCCAAAGAGGCCAGAAGATCTCAGAGATTTCCGTTATCTCGATGTCTGGCCATAATTTTTCTAATCTGCTAACAATGATTTCTTCGGATATTTCTTCTTGAATATCAGATTTAGAAATTAATTGTTTCTTTAATGGTAAATGGTTTATTGAAGTAAGAATATCATATCCTGGGTGGAATGGCAAATCTATTCTTCTCTTTATTCTAAAGCTTTCTTTTTTATTAATAATATCAACGTCAGCAAGGTTTCTATCAACTAAAGAAATCAAGTCTTGTTTTATTTCTCTTGCATCAAATCCTAAAATCTCAGATAATTCTTCAGGGGTTTTCCAAGCAAAGATACTATCTAAAAGAACAATATCGTCAACGCTTAGCTCTTCAACTAACTTAAAGCCGTTTGAAGCTTTAAAGTTTCTGCCATCAAAATGTATAAACTCTCCAGACACAGAATCAATAAAGCAAGTTGAAGTTTTATAGTTTTCGTCTTCATCAAAGATATTAAAATTAATCTTGTAAACTTTTCTATAAATCATAGTAACTTGAGAAATAATTCCTTCTTCTCTTAAAAATAAAAACTTTTTCTTATTTGTGCTGTTTGCAATATTTATTGCTATGTCTCTTGAGATTCTTGAAGGGATTACTGGCAGGCTGTCTGGCACAATTTCTTCTGGAGTTAATGGCATATCTTCTGATATTTCTGAAAGCTCATTTGATTTTTCAATTGCGCGATTGATATCTTGAATTTCATCTTTAGGGATTTCTGTTTTTTGTTTAGTGTTTTTATTTTCAAAATACAAAATGTTGTCTTTTTCAGAAATTCCCATCTTGCTTAGAGATACTAAAATCTCATCAAAAACAACATCGCTATTATATTTAGAATTAACAACATCAAGAATGTCTTTAGCATCACTAGTCTTAAGAGTTTTTGAAGACAATAATTTTTTGTAGATCATGTCTGAGCAGAAATTGATTATTTCCTTCTTGGAAAGAGTTGGAACCTCTCTAATGGTTTCTGCGTCTCTGCCTTCATGCTGACTTAATCTTGGTTTAATCTTAAGAATAAAAGCTCTTTTGGTTTCTTCGCCTCTGTCTCCTGTTAAAGCCACACCGACTGGAAGAGTTTTAATAAAATTTGGGTCCTTGTAGGCTTCAGGAATAATTGCTGGCATTCTTTTCTGGACAGCATGAATATCGTCGTTAAATACTAATTTGTGGCTTAAGAAAATATCAACTTGAGATAATACTTTAGAATTTATTGCTGAAGGTTGTTGAGTAGCTAGAACCATTGAACAGCCAGGTCTTCTTCCTTGCTTAACATATTCAATTATGGCATTAGTTGCAGGAGTTATGGTGTTTCCTGAAGGAATAAGAGTGTGGGCTTCATCAATATATACCCAGGTTGGGGGAATTGAAATTTCAAGTAGCTCGTCTGGGCTTTCTGAATTTGAATCAAACTTTTTAATTGCGTCTTGTCTAGTCACAAGCTTTCTTGCAGAAAGTATTCTTCGTGCTAGTATACCAATAACAAGAGCAGTAATATTATCATCTAAAAAACTAGTATCAAGAATTGTTAGTTGCTTTTCTTTTGAAAGTTTTGAAAGGGGAGTTCCATGATCACTAAAGATGCCCCAAGACTTTGCGGCTTCAAATCTAGAAACTAATGCTCTAATAGAGTCTTGCTTGTAACCAGAAGAAGAAGACTTAAATTCATAAGCATTTTGTAAACAAAAAACTATATCGTCAAGATTATAGAGATTGCCTTTTGCAGGAATCTGTTCTGTTGTTTTTTCTTGCTCGCTTGGGTCTCCTGATTTATAACCGTGCTTAACAAAAGATAAAGTTTTTTCTAATAATAACCCTGTTGGATTAAATCTATCAATTCCAAAAGTTAGGCACCAGTCGTCTGCAAGAAGCATTGAAGGATACATAGAAAAGGTTTCGTCATATGTTTCTTTAGAGACTTTGCCAACCACTCCTTCAGGCACAAAGACTTTAATATTATTTAGGCCTTTTGCTTGTAAATCCCATTTTTTTAATTCCTCAAGTTCTTTTTTTTCTTGATTTGGGTATTTCATTGACCAAAAGACTCCAACTGGATCAACAACTATCTGGCCGATATATGGGTTGTTTGTAGTTAGCTCTTCAGCAATAACTCCAAGGCCATAGCTTTTTCCTGAACCTCTTGAACCATCAATAAATACTACGTGTGGGTTAAGACCATCTAAATAAACTTTCTTGTCTCTGCAATCATCTTCATAGACTTTACCTAAAAACGCACAAGACTTTGAGCCATGTTCTTTTAGAACTGATTTTTTTCTTCCGATATAGACTATTGTTTCATCTTCTGGATCTGTTAAAAATTCAAGTTTTGGTGTAATCTCTTTGAGCCGGTTTCGCTCGGGCTCGCGCGCAGTGGTTTTGGTTTTCTTTTCATCTGCTTTTTCTTCTTCTGGAACGGACTCATAGATACTTTTGTCGTTTTTACCTTTCTCTATCTTTTCAAAAGGATCTGTCCCATCGCTTTTGGTTTTTTCTATAGCCATATTTATCAATATCTAATAATATAAGAAACTAAAGAAATATAATATATTAGGGTTTTTAAAGATTTGGATTAAGAAAAAGAAAGAAAATTATTTCTTTTTCTTTGATTGCTTTTTTAACTTATTTTTTCTGTTTTTCCTAATTATTAAGAAAACTATAATTGCAATTACTATTACTAAAACTATAAGAACAAAACTCCAGAAATTGTTTGCTTGAGAAATTGGCATGCCGTCAAGAACAACAGGAACGCAAGTACAGGTTGTTAAATTCATTGTTTCTCCAACATTACAAGCACCTCTACAACCGGCATTTGCTAAATCAAAACATTGACATAACTCTGTATCTAAATATTCGTTTGAATCGCAAACTAAATCACAGACTCCTGTCTGTTTGTCTATACATTTACAGTTGATATAATCTAAAATTTGGTTCTCTGTACATTTAATATTACAATTTGGATTTGTTTGATTTGAATCTGCTGGCGGTTCTGTTACTGGGGGTGTTGTCTCTGGGGGTGTATCATTCTTTGGGACATCAACATCAGAAACGTCTTTCTTTTCTGCAATTTGAAATTCTGAGAAAGAATCTACTTCAGAAATGAATATCTGATAATTATCAACTATTGTTAAAGGAGTGGTTTTTTGTTCAACATATTTGTTATTTTCTAAATGATAAAGTACAATTTCGTCTTTCTTTAGATTCTTTTGTGTTAACCAAGAAACAGGCAATTTAAATTTAAGAGTATAACTCTCATTTTCTGTGTCTTCTAAAGCTAAAGACAATTTTATATCAAAACAACCATAACTTTTATCAAGTGTTTTTGAACAAGTTTTATCTGTGACAGAAAAATGGTCTGAATTTTTGGTGGTAACCCCTGCTTTTGCGGTTTGTTCTAAAAACTCGTTAGGCACAATAAAAAATTCAATATATATTTCTTGAAAAGAAAAATCATTAATTGTGATTTTTTCTTTTTTTTCATTAACTCTAGACTTTATTCCAGTAAAATAATAATCATTATAGAAACTAGAATCTAATACTCCATTTTTATAGCCTTTTGTAAAATATAATAAATCATATTCTATTTCTGTTTCTGGATTAAATATATTTGAGAAATATTTTGAATCGTGATAAATGTATAATTCGTCTAATTTTAAATCTCTTCCATCTTTATAGGGTAATAATTTTACTGGCTTATAAACTTCTACAATTGAATTTTGACTTTGATCATACTGTATTTTTGCAAGATTGATTGTAGGAGAATTTTTAATTGATATCTCTGAATTATTATTTTTAATATAATTTCCAGAACAATTTGTTAAATCAATATCTTCTAACTCGATATTTGAATTATTTTCTGCAACTATACAGTTTGGCAAATCTCTATTAGAGGTTATTCTCATTTTATTTACCTTAACAGAAGAATTAATTATATTTAAAACTCTAAAATCATTTGTAGTAATCATAATTTCTTCATTGCCGTTTGTAATGTTTTTAATTTGACCAGAATCAGAGTCTTTTATATATATTAATCTCACCTCTCCTTCAATTTGAGTATTGTCTGTATCTATTTTTGAAACTATAAAATTATCTGAATTATTTATATATAGTCCATAACTCTTATCTTCTCCAATAACCCTTATAAATTCTAATTCCCCTAACCATGAAACTTGCGCATTATCTAAGTAAAATGCATAAGTGTCTGCTTGAAATCCGCCAATACTGAAAAAATTTGTGCGAGTATTGTCATTAAGATTAATTCTAGAATTCTCTATTGCAAATCCCTTAATTACAGACAAAGACCTTGATTGAGTAACCCCCATATTTATTTCGTTTTCGTTAGTTACTACTGAGTCATTTTCTGCTAAAAAACCAATAACGTCTTTTCTTCCGTTAAGTTCACTAATTGTAACGTTTGATTTTATTTCTATATCTGAGTTATTTATTAAAATTCCAGTTAATAATGAATCTGTTGCATTGTTACTGGATTTTATATTATAAACAACTAATAAATCTGTATCAAAAACAATGCCTTCAGAATTCCGGATTTCAATACCGTTTGTATATTTTATACTGGCATCTACGTCTTCAATTTTTATGTCTCCTTTAAGAGTCACGTTATCAGAACCAGAAATATATATCCCAGCTAAACTATATTCTCCTTGTGCTATCCCTTTAATTTCTGATACGCTTATGTCTTCTAAAATTACATCTATAACATTATTGAGAACAACGCCTTTTAAATTCGGCTCTATTATTTTTAAATTCTTAAGACCTATATTTGTTGAAAAAAATACTTGTAATGGACTAACTTCTGTTGCTGGAGATTTTATAATTACTTCGTCATTCTCTCCAATAATTGATAAATTTTCAAAATCTGTTAGATTTATGTTTTCTGTATATGTGCCTTGGCAAACAATGATTATTGCATTTTGTATTGCGTCGTTTTTTATGCTATTAGCGGCTGCCTGAATAGAAGAATAATTTGGATTTTGACAATTTGGGTCTGTTCCAGAAACTCCATCTCCTACATAAAACGTAGGATTAAATGCAAAAAGGTTTTGCATAAAAAGCAATATAAAAACAAATATTAGTATTTTAGTTAATTTCATTTTATTTTACACCTCAAAAATTAATATCAACAATAAAAAGAAATTACCAAACATTTAAAAACAGTTAATATTAGTATCTTCTGAGCTTATCTATACCAAGAGACATTATTTGCTTATGCATACTTTCAGTTAGCTCTATGTCTTTACGAAGATATTTTGCTATTTGCTTTTTGCCATCTTCCTTATCCTCTTGAAAGCAAAGCCTTGCTATATCTCCGCCATCATTTTCGTCTAGCTCTATTCCCATGGCTTTTCCAAAGTCTTTTAGCCCGCCTCTAGTCTTTCCTGTTCTAAAAAAAGAAACAAGATCTCTTAAATCAATAATTTCGTTACCAGAAATTGGAAGAACTGAAACTTTATTAATAAAGCATCTTGCTATAATAAAAGGCATATCAAAATTTAAAATATTAAAGCCAACAATTCTTAAGCTTGTACCGTTTCCTCTTAATTTTGAAATGGTCTGCCACATGTCTTCAAGAATCTTTTTCTCGTTATCGTCTTGAAGGATAATTGTATCTTTGCTGTCTGAGTATTTTAGGCCTATAGCAACAACTCTTGAATCAATAGGGTTAAGTAATTTTAGCTTTGCTTCTTCATCTTCTAAAGAATCATAAAGTTCTTTGTCTATAGGACAAGTTTCGATATCTAAATATAAGTAGTTCATAAAAACACCTCGTTCTTTTCCGAGGCTTTCTTTTGAAGAAAAGCTCTTGG
>DAOOON010000016.1:1284-9920 GCA_035387745.1 archaeon | reverse complement strand
TTCATAAAAACACCTCGTTCTTTTCCGAGGCTTTCTTTTGAAGAAAAGCTCTTGGACAAGTTTCGATATCTAAATATAAGTAATTCATAATAAAATTATGAAAGAAAAATAGTATAAAGATATTGTTTAAAAGAAAAAGAAATTATTTCTTTTTCTTCTTATCTTCTTTGGATTTGTTATAGAAATAAAAACCTGCAGCTGCAGAAACTAAAATTACAATTCCAAAAACCATCCAGATAATAGACAACTGCTTATTAGATTTAGAAACCTTTAAAGATATGGTCTCATTTTGAACAATTACTTGTTCGCCATCTATGGCTCTAATCTCTAAATCTAGAAGATAGTCTTTAAGTTCTGCATCTTTGTCTATTTCTAAACTTATTATTCCGGTTCCGGTTTCCCCTTTATCTAGGGTTCCAATATAGTCGGTTTTTTCATCGAATGTTATTGGCTGGCTTGATTCCTTATATAACTTTAAAGAAACTGCTTCTGCATCTTTACCTGTATTTTGTAAATTAATTATTATTTTTACTTTGTCTCCTGGAGCAGCATTTACTGGCTCTGTAATTATTTGTGTAACCTTAAATACTGGCTTTTCTTTTATTGGAATTTCGATATTTATTGTTTTTGTTTTATACTCGTTTGTGTTATCGTTCTTTTCTTTATAGGTTATAATTAACGGAACAGAATATATTTTTGATTCTGCAATCTTATCTACATCTAAATAGAAAATTGCAACTTTGCTTGTGCCGCTTGCTATTGTTGCAAGATTTGATCTGTCTGAGTAGCTATATGTTGGGATTAATTCTGTTGGTAAATTAAGTTTTGCTACGACATTTTGTGCATCTTCGTCTCCTATATTACTTATCTCAATATTTAATTGTGCAGAGTCAGTATCAGGAACTAATTTTGTTGGGCTTGAGATTATGTTTCCTGCAACAAAATCAGGTTTTGTGGCATCTCCTACTGCAATATTAAATTCAACTATGTTTTTTACATTTGAGTTGTTTACTTCATATTTTAGCTTTAAATCATAAGTTCCTTCTAGTGCTTCAGAGTCTACTTTTAATTTGTATTTTAGATTATAGTACCAATCATCTCCGCTTGCATATTTGATGGTGCCAATATTTCTTTCAGGAACATCAGAATCATCAAACAAGAAAGGATATTCTGGCTCAAGTACAAAAGAAATATTTGTTAATGGGTTGTTACCAAACTTTTCAACTTTAAATCTAATATCTACATATTCTCCTGGCTCTGCAGGGTCAGGGTCTTGATTAAGAAGCGTTACTTTTAATGAAGCGGTGTCTAGATCATCTGCTGCATAAATTGGTTTTATTAACAAACCTATAAGCAATAATAAACTTGCATAAACTATAAAACTATATTTCTTATTCATTTTTTTCTCTCCTTTATTTTTTTATAAAATCTTAAAATTAATATTAGCAATACTGGAACAATAGAAATGGACGCTAAAAAACAAGCGGCTATTCCATAACTTAATATGCTGCCCAGATCTTTCATAACTGTTAATTCACCCATAGACATAGCTGTAAAACCGATAAGTGCAGATATAGTTGTTGTACCCATTGGAATAATTACATTGTTTAAAGTAATCTCCATTGCTTTTGCTTCCTCTTTTGTTTTTTGAAGTTCTTCTTTAAATCTGTTGACTATCTGTATACCAAAATCAATTCCTACTCCCATAATCATAGAAATTGCACCAGAGGTTATTGAGCTTATGCCGATTCCTGTTAGTCCCAAATATCCAAATGCCCAAACGACTCCTATTAAAATTGTAGACAGAGGAGTTAAACCAAAAATTATTGATCTAAATAATAAAAGTAAAATTATAATTATTCCAATCATTGAAAGTTGCCCAGTCTTTGCGATATCTCCTCCGATCTCATTATTTACTGCTGCACTTGTTAATGCCTGACCAGCAGGACTTACAACTACACCTTCTTCTTTTGGAATTAAAGAAATGGTGTCTTCTATTTCTTTTAATATTTGCTTATCATCAAAATCATCTCTTAATCTAAGTCTTATAAGAGCCATCTGATAATCGCTACTTACATATTGATTAGATTGCGGGTTATTAGAAATAAAGTTATTAATTTCTGTTTTTGATTTAGGTAATTCCCTGTTATTTGATGCCCTCATTATTGTTGTAATACTTGACACCGACTCTACATCTTCTATTTCGTCAGACAATTTACTTAATTTATCTATATATTCTAAAATCTCCAGTTCTCTTATATCTCTACTTTCATTTGAATTAGCATATTGCGAATCCAATTCTATTGCAATCATTGCAGTTTCTGTTCCACCAAGGCCTTCTTCAATTGCAAAAAGCGCATGTATGGTGTCTCTGTCTTCAGGGAGCATATCTCTATAATCCATATTCTTAGTGGTTATTGTTGAAGAAAAATACGCAGAAATTCCTGTGATTATTAAAACAATAATTACCATTAACCACAAATTTCTTGAAACAAATTTAGAATAGGCTTCTACAATCTTATTTATTAGACTCAATCTAAATCACCTTTTGCAGAAGCTTTCATTTTAGCAAACCTTTCGTGTAGTTTGTTGGCTAAATGATATTCCCATTCTTCCATTTTAATAATAATTACTGGTTCAATAAATAGTGCTGCTAAAAAACAATAGAAAATACCTAAAGCTAAAGAAATGCCTAGATGTTGAAGCATTGGCATGACTGAAGAAGTTAATGCTAAAAAACCAACAATCGTGGTTGTTGCAGAACCCATTATTGATATCCCTACAGAAGGCACAGCAATTTTTAGTGTCTCAAGCTGTGTTTTGCCTTTGTCTCTTTCTTCTTTGTATCTTGAAAGCATGAATACGCCATATTCTACGCCAAGTCCTAAAATCATTGCACCTATTCCAACGGTTGCAACAGATAATTTAATATTAAGCCAACCCATAGTTCCAATTGTCCAAATTATCCCAAAAAATAAAGGTGTAAATACAACTAATCCTTTTGGTATGGATTTTTCTGTAATCATTAAAATTATTAGTATTATTAGTGCTGCTAGAAGCAAAGTAAAAATTGCATCTTTCTTTAAAATATCTAAAAGAGTATTACTCATTGGAGCATTACCAGTTACTGTGACTTTTATTCCCGGAGGCATAGACAAAGAATTTATTTTTTCAGTAATTAAGTTAGTGGTAGCAATTATTTTATCCTGCCCAGACCCTACATCGGTTGTAACATACATTGCTGTAAGCTTATAATCCTTGCTATAGAAATCCAAAGTCTGTGGCGACCTTGACAAAAAATTCGAAACTTGTGTTGTGTCTTCAAAATTATAGCCTTGTAAAAAAGTTCCAACAGAATATGCATTTTCAATTGTTGTTGTTTGCTTTAGACTTGCTTCTAAATCTTTCAAATAGGTTATAACTCTTGGATCTCTTAAATCATTTACTGCAGACTTAGAATTGCTATTGTTTTCTACTTCTAGAACAACAAGAATAATATCTTGCCCTCCAAATTTATCAGAAATTCTTTCATTAAGTTTAAAGATTGGTAATTCTTGAGGCATTTCTTTACTTAAGTCGCCTTGCATTTCTAATCTGGTTGCACCAATAACCATAAATACAGTAATTAACACTACTGCTATAAGAATATAGTAATTGTGCTTTTTTTGAAGCTCTGCAATCTTTATTATCAGATTCTGTAATGTAATCATCGGTTATCTGAGTTTATATTGTTAGGGGTTTAGCTTGATTCCAGAGATTTTTAAAATGCTCTAAGTAGGATTTGGCAACAGTTTTATTATCAATAAATATTACAATTGGATTGTCTGCTAAAATGTGTATGCCTATTTTGTTTCCATAAATAATTGTTGTAACAGTGTTATTCATACCTTTTAATTCTCTAACCATTAATTCTTTAATATTAAAACCCAATTCAGAATAAGATTTAGGATCAGAGATTATTGCTTTTCCTTTTATTTTTAATTTGTTTAATTTTGAAATTAATTTTTCGTTCATCTTTTTCTTATTAAAGGTTTTTGCGGCCCCTCCAAAGATATATACTTCTTTTGCCTTAAGTAATTCTGTAAATACAGCATCTATTCCCTTATCTCCTTGGTAAATTAATAGATTCTGTTCTTCGTGACTTGATTTTGTTTTTAAAAGATTTAATTTATCAATCAGCTCTTCTGCGATTTGTTCTTTTTTCCTAATTGACAGTAACAAGTCTTTGGTGTCTGTAATATTAAATATCTTTTTGCTTTTTTTTATATAGCAATGAACTAGCCCTTTTTCTATAAGTTTGTTTAATAGCTGATAGCAAAGAGTTCTATCAAAGTTTATCTTTTTAGAAAGTTCGTTTGCAGAAGCTTCGCCATTTGACAAAAGTTCAAGATATATGGTGGACTCGTTTTTTGATAGCCCAATTTCTTGCAACTTAAAAATAATATCTTGTGGCATAAATATAATTGAAACAAACTATTTAAAAATGTTGTTAGTTTTTATAACAACAGAAAAAACAAATACAATACTGCCAAAAATAGATTAAAAAATAAAAAAAGAAAAACCAAAGTAATTTACTTTAGTCTTTGGTTTCTATAAACTTTGGCTATTCTTTGCTGAACGAACTCTATTTTGTTTCTTTCAGATATTAGCCTTTCGTAGACGTCCTTTGGAACCTTGTGGTATTGATAGATATAACCTAACTTGTATTCGACCTCTAATACCTGATTATCTGAATCGTAACCTATAGATACTAGATTTCCAATCATTCTGGAGTCTTTATCATCTACTGGTTGTCTTTCCATACTAGTCGTCTCCATTTACTTCTTTGCAACTTTGTCTTCTTTTAGAATCATCTTAGCAATCATAAAGATTACAAATGCAATGATTACAAAGTTTAGAAATTCGCCTAAGAATGCGCCCCAACCAATCTTGAATGGACCAAGAGTCAATATTGCTGTTCTCCATGAACCACCTGGTATCAATGGTGCGATTATTGGCATGATGATGTTGTCAACTAAAGACTTAACAAGAGCCGTAATTGCAGCACCTATAACAAAAGCAATAGCTAGGCCAATTACTTTGTATTCTTGTAGAAACTCTTTAAATTCTTTTAAAATTCCCATGTTTTTAACCCCCGTTTATGGTATATAATTATAATATATATTATTGGGGGATATGGTTTATAAATAGTATTTTTTAAAAAACAGAAAGATTATTAAATAACTCTTTTAATACTTTTGTAGTAATATATATATATATTGAGGGAAAACATGTTAGAACAAGTTATATTTGGAAATACAATTAAAAATTATTTGTGGTTTTTATTTTTTATTGCCCTAGGTTTTGTAGTTGGTTGGGTGATGGTTTTTATTGTAAAAAACATTTTTATAAAATTAACAAAATATACAAGAAATAAAATTGACGATATTATTGTTAAAATCCTGTCTAAACCAATGCCAATAAAATTAATAATACTCATTATATTTTTTAATATTGGATTTAAATATTTAAAATCAACAACCGGATTACAAAATTTTATAAATAAGGCAACTTTTATTTTTCTAGTCTTTGCTATAACTTTATTTTTAATTAAGTTCTTTATTGGTTTAATTGAAGTTTATTTTGAACCTCGTGCAAAAAAATCAGAATCTAAATATGATGATCAGATTATCCCGGTTATAAAATCATTAATTAAAATTATATTGTTTACTTTTGCATTTTTGCTTGTGCTATCTAATCTGGGTTATAATGTGACTGCACTACTTGCAGGCCTTGGTATTGGCGGTATTGCGATTGCCTTTGCTGCAAAAGACATATTAGAAAACTTAATTTCTGGAGTTACAATATTTATAGAAAAACCATTTAAGGTAGGGGATGCGTTAAAAACTTCAGAAGGCCTTGGAACTGTTGAAGAGATTGGCATTAGGTCTACAAAGGTTAGAACTTTTGATAATACTATTGTTGTTATACCTAATAGATTACTTTCTACGAACTCTGTAGAAAATATTTCTGCAAGACGCGCAAGAAGAGAAAACTACCTACTTACTTTAGTTTACGGAACAGCAGAAAAAAAGATACAGAAAGCCCAAGAAATTATAAAAAACACATTAACTAAAAATAAAGACATAGAACACGACAGCATTGTAATTGGTTTTGAGTCTTTCGGGGATTTTTCTTTAAATATAAGAGTCGTATATTGGATAAAAGCTGCAGAATATGATCAATATATGGCTATAAAAAATAAGATTAACTCAACAATTAAAAAAGAGTTTGAAAAAGAAAATATTGAGTTTGCTTATCCAACACAAACAATTGAAATAAAAAAATAGAAAAGCGCAGAGGACGAGATTCGAACTCGCGTAGTCGTGAGACTCTAGCTTTCCAGGCTAGCGCGTTTGACCACTCCGCCACCTCTGCATGAGGCCCTTTCTTTTTAGAAAAGAAAGTTCTTTCAGTCCCAAAGAAAACTTATTGTTTGGGAAAGAAAAATATTATTTTTTCTTAAAGATTGTTTTTGACATCGTTGTTAGCCATTTGAAATGTAATATTAAATGAACTAAGGATAAAATTATCATTATAAAACCAGATATTGTGTGTATCTGACTCCATGTGTGTTTTGTTAATCCCCAGAACATCTGATATCCTGCTTGCCTTACTCCGCTTGGCAAGAAAAAAAATAATATTAAACTTGTAATTGCTACAATTATAAATGATAGCGCCAAAGGCACATCAATAAAATAATTTACTTTGACTTTATCCATATTTTTCACCTAATGAACTGAACCGCCTTCTTTTACTTTCTCTGTTGGTTGAAGTAGCGCTTCTACTTCTCCGTCGCCTATTGCTAATATCATGCCTTGGCTAACTTGCCCTGCCATCTTTCGAGGAGCAAGGTTAACTACTACTGGTATCTGCTTTCCTTGTAAATCTTCAGGAGAATACTTGGTTGCAATGCCTGCAAGTATTTGCCTTTTGAAATCTCCAAAATCAATAACTAATCTTATAAGCTTAATACTATTTGGAACCTTCTCTGCTTCTATAATTGTTCCAACCCTTATATCGAGCTTTGAAAACTCATCAAAAGTAATGATTGGCTTTTCTTCTGACATAATAATCAAATCGTTAGTTTTTAGTTGTTTTTTCTTTGAGTATATTTTGTGTTTCTTTCCGAATGAAATCGCTTTCTTTACAAAGAAAGGGATTCGCAGAGGACGAGATTTGAACTCGCGTAGTCTTTCGACTCCAGCTCTCAAGGCTGGCGCGTTTGGCCACTCCGCCACCTCTGCATGAATCGGTTTCGCGCGTGCTGAACAAATGCCAAAGGCATTTCTTGGCATCCCAGAAACTTTGTTTCTGTGAATTCGTGCGCAATATCTTTCGTGCCTATGCACGACAACTACTCGCCCAGTTCGTAGGAGTTCTTCTTCTGGTTAACTACCTGTTTCGCTAGGCTAGCGCAATATTTAACTATTTTCACACAACAACCTAACAAATTGGCCGCAAATATATATTTAAAGAGCAAAAATGTATATAAATCTGGCGATTGACAAAAACAAATATAAACTGTTTATATTATAATTTTCTAAACTAATTGTAATGTGATTATTATGGACTATAAAGATATCAGTGGTATTTATGATTTAGCAAAAGAAAAGAAACTAAAGCTTGTAGTTGTTACTGGCGGTGTGCTTTCTGGACTTGGGAAAGGAGTATCTGCCTCTAGTGTTGCTCTTCTCTTAGATAAGAATCTTAAAAAAATACCTATTAAGTGCGACGGCTATCTTAATTTTGATCCTGGAACCATGAACCCTATAGAGCACGGAGAAGTATTTGTGCTTGATGATGGCACAGAAGTAGATATGGACTTTGGGCATTATGAAAGGTATCTGGACATCTCTTGTAACGGCACTCAAAACCTAACAATGGGGAAAATCTATAAAGAGATTATCGACCTTGAAAGAAGCGGAATGTTCTTAGGAAGAACAGTTAAATTAATTCCAGAAGTCACAGACTATATAGAATACAGAATACTTAAGACTGCTCTTGACAATAAAGCAGAACTTGTGCTTTTAGAGATTGGAGGAACTGTTGGAGATCTTGAAAACGAACTTTATATTGCTGCAGCAAAAGGCATTAAAAACAAACTTGGAAAAGAAAATATTTGTTTTATTCATCTAGCATATGTTCCAGAGATTGCACCAAGTAGCGAACAAAAGACAAAGCCTGCGCAAAACAGCGTTTCTGAACTTTTCAAGAGAGGAATAACTCCAGATGCTTTGCTTTGTAGATCAAAAAGAATACTTGATAAGAAATCAATTGATAAACTATGTGATAATTGCGGGTTACTTCCAGAACAAATAATTTCAGCAAACGATGTTAAGAATATCTATGAGATTCCAATTAATTTTAAGAACCAAAACCTTGATACTTTAATTTCTAAAAAACTAAATATAGAAACAAATAAAGAATTTGATAAGTTTATTGAAGCTGTAACTAAAATAGAAAATAATAATTCAGAAAAGATAAAGATCGGTATTTGCGGAAAATACACAGGAATTGATGACTCTTATGCTTCAGTAATTGAAGCGCTGCATCATGCTAAAACTACTGTTCCTGAATCTCTAGAAATAAGACTT
>DAOOON010000016.1:0-1184 GCA_035387745.1 archaeon | reverse complement strand
GAAATTGATAAAGATTGTAAAGAACCAATAATAACAATACTGCCTGGCCAAGAAAACAAAAGAATTGGTGGAAGCATGAGGCTTGGGTCTTGTGTTGCTGAATTACAAGAAAATTCACAAGTTGCAAAAATCTATGGAAAAAATAAAATAACTGAAAGACATAGACACAGGTTTGAAGTTAATCCTAAGTATCATTCTATTCTTAAAGAAAAAGGACTTGGTCTTTCGGGCCTTGATCCTACTGGAGAACTTCTTGAGTTTATTGAAATTAAGAACCACCCTTTCTTTATTGGAACACAAGCACATCCTGAACTTAAATCAAAGCTACTTACTCCACATCCGTTGTTTGTAGAATTTGTAAAAAAAGCTAAAGAAAAAAAAGAGAAATAATCTTTTATAGATTATTTATTAAAAATGCCTTTTTCTTCTAATATTCTTATTTTGCTATTCAATTCTTCTTCTGTTATTTCATTTGATTGTTTAACATTCTCAGATGTTCCGGTTTGACAATTTAAATGTCTTATTTTAGAAACATTAGTGATTAATTGCCCTGAATTTTCAGTAGTTATCAAATATGCATCAATTTTTACAGCATGATCGTGACCATCATTTAATTGATTAATTATTTCTGCAGAAAAATTTCCTGAGTCGTTTGTTGTTGTATAGGGGTTTTCAATATTGTTTACAATTACATATTGGGTTCCACTATAATAATCTAAATCTATTTCATAAATTATTTTTTCTACTTCTGATGATATAAAATTTAGATTATATCCTTGGCAATCAAAATCAAAATAATTTGCTTCTGGGTATGGAAATTGTGAAGGATTTATTGTCTTTTCAGAGAATTTATTTCCACTATTTTGATTTATATACCATTGTGCATCACTATAAGAATACACTGTTGGATTGTTTGTTAAATAAGGAATTTGAGAATAACCATCATAAGATCTTATTGGATTCTCTCTTGTACCAACTATCCCTTTCATTGTGTTTCCGCCAGTAATATTTTTATTTTCTGAATCATTATATGAAAAAGTATATTTGTCCATAGAGGTTATTGTTACAGGTATTGTTGAATCTACCTTTGTATTTCTATACAATGTATAAAATTTTAGATCTTCAGAAGAATTGTACATCTTTTGAGTTAATATTAAATTTGCATTATGATTTAATGTAATTCT
>DAOOON010000015.1:12824-17833 GCA_035387745.1 archaeon | reverse complement strand
CTTAAATACTGTTTTTGGTACTATTATTATTATGACTACAAAATATGTTGTTAAAGAAAAGAAAACAAAAAAACTTAAAGAACCAATGATTGATTATTACCCTACTGGTAGCGAAGTGTTCTTTATAAGAGACATACTTGAAAAATATCCTGAAGCAATCATGAAAGAAAAAGAACTTGAAAAAAAGGTTAAGGATAAAGTGAGCAAGGAACATTTAGAACAAATATTAAAATATTTTCAACACACAAACCAAATAATATATTCTAAAAAAGGAATAACTTATATACATCCCGCAACAAAAAAACTAAAAGACATTATCAAAAAAGGAATTGTGTATGGTAGAAATTAGATTTTCTGAAACTGCCAAAAAGACAATTTCAGAGATAAATAAAGATAATAGTAAACTTGGAAAAATGATTAGTAAATCTATTGCTGAAAAAATAGAATTGCTTAAACAAGACCCTCATTTTGGAGAACCAATAAAATCTAAACAAATACCAAAATGGTTTTTAAAAAAATACAATATTAAATTTTTATTTAAAGTAAGACTAGCAGACTATTGGAGACTTTTATATACAATTACAGGAACTGGCGAAATTGAAATTGTTGTTGTGATTGTAGAATTTGTTGACCACGAAAAATACAACCAAATCTTTGGATTTAAGAAGAAACAATAAATGAAAGCGCAACTTTATTTTAGACATGATTCTTTTAGAAAAGGACAAAAGGATATCATTAGGGATATCTATGAGAGTATTTCCTTAGGGAAAAACATACTTGTGCATGCACCAACAGGGACTGGAAAAACAGACTCTGCTCTTTCTGCAGCAATCACCTTGGCTATTGAGAAGGACTTGAAAGTTCTTTTCTTGACTCCAAAGATATCTCAACATAAGATTGCTTTAGAAGTTATTGATGATCTTAACGATAAATATGACTTAAAGATTAAAGCCATTGACTTTGTTGGAAAGAAAAACATGTGCATCGAGCCAGTCATCTCAAGAACCGATTCTAACTTTTATGAAATCTGTCTTATGGCGTGCAAAAAAAAACAATGCCCTTTTTTTGAAAATATTAGACCAAGTAACAAAGGACAAAGAGACTTATTAGCTTATCTTTTAGAAAAGAAGCTATCAGAAAAAGAAGTCTTAACACATCTTGAAATTAAAAAGATAGCAGAAGAACTAAAGAGCGCAACAGGAGAAAGACAGCCTGTTTGTGCATATGAGCTTGCAAAACTTTTTGCTAAAAGCTGCAGAGTTATTATTGCAGACTACTATCATGTTTTCTCAAGCAAGGTTATGGAATCAACACTTTCGGAGATTGGAGTCAACTTAGAAGAATGTATAATTGTTATTGACGAAGCGCATAACCTTGAGGACAGACTTTTGAAACTGATTTCTAAATCCTTAAACACAAATACGCTTCATCGAGCAATAAAAGAAGCAAAAGAAATCAAGAATAACAAACTTAAAAACCTTATTGAAAAACAACTAGACCACATCGAAAGAATTGCAGAAAAAAAACTAGAAAAAATAAAAGAAGATAGAATCGAAAAAGAAGAAATCTTGATAAAAGAAATTAGAGAAGACGTTATTTCAGTTATTGAAGAACTTGATGAATCAGGACTTAAGTATATTGAAGACCTAAAAGAAAGCAGCTCTGCTCTTATCTCTGTAGGGTTATTCCTTGAAGAATGGATAAAAGAAAAAGATGCGCACATCCGGTTTATAAGAAAAGAAAAGAACGGGATTAGTGTTAAGTATAATGCTTTAGATGTCTCTCCACTAACTAAGAAAATATTTGAAAACTGCTATTCTTCAATCTTGATGTCAGCAACACTTACTCCGCTTTCAATGTATACAGATATCTTAGGATTGAAAAAAGAAGAAACAACAACAAAAGAATATTCTTCGCCATTTGAAAAAGAAAAAAGACTAAATCTTTTGATTACTGATGTTTCTACAAAATACACGCAAAGAAACAATTTAGAGTATAAAAAGATTGCAAGCCACGTTGAGAAGTGTGTAAATGCAATTCCTGGTAACTGTGTTGTTTTCTTTCCAAGCTTTGAAGTTTTAGGAGATATTATTCCATTAATTAATTGTAATAAACCAACTATTGTTCAAGAAGAAAGAATGGATAGCAAGGACTTTGAAGAAATGATTCTTGGGTTTAAGAAACACTCTAAAAAGTTTGGAAGCGTACTAATGGCTGTAATGGGGGGAAAAGCTTCTGAAGGAATTGATCTTCCTGGTAATCTTCTTATCGGCGCAGTGATTGTTGGAATACCTCTTGCAAAGATGGAGATCGAGACAAAAGCAAAGATTGACTATTATGAGATTAAGTTTAGAAATGGCTGGAACTATGCTTATATTCATCCTGCAATACAAAAAGTAATTCAGAGCGCTGGAAGAGTCATAAGAACAGACACAGACAAAGGAGTAATTGTTTTTATTGATGCGAGATTCCATTGGGAGAACTATAGAAAATGTTTCCCAAAGGATATGCAGTTTGTTATTAGTAAAGACCTTAAAATAGAGATAGAAGAATTTTTTAGTAAAAAAACTACAACAAAACAAATATAAATATAATTGCGTTTTATATATCTCTGATTTCAATAAATTTTGCGGACGCTATAGAAATATTAAAACCACTTGCTTTCTTTGTTATAGGAATGGTTATTTACTCTATATTTATTTTTAAATTCTATAGATTTATTGCCAAAAGAGACATTGTTTCTATAAGTTTAGAAAAATACAAAGATGCGAAAAATTCTTTTTTTAAAAAACTATTCTATAATATTTTATATGTTATAAAGTATCTCTTTTTTACACCAATTATAATTTTCTTTAGTTTTGTAGTATTAACAATAATCCTTTCTTTCTTAGCAGAAGGACTAACCATTGAAACAATATTGTTAACTGCTATTGCATTAATTGGAGCAATAAGAATTACAGCATATCACGACGAAGACTTATCTAGAGATTTAGCAAAGATGCTTCCATTTACACTTCTTGGAATATTTTTAGTAAATGTTTCTTATTTCTCTATGCCTACAGTTATAGAATTATTAAAAGACATACCTTCTAAATTATCATTGTTAGTATATTATTTTGTGTTCATTGTAATTATAGAATTTGTAGCAAGAATGATATTTAGCATTACAATAAAAATCTTCCCAAAGAAAGAAAAAACAGAATAATTATTTCTTCTTACTTTTCTTCTCAGGAGACAGAAGATCTCCAGGGAAATAATTGAAAATGTGTTCTTTATAGATTGGGGTTGTTTCAAACTCTTTTATTAAATCTTTAAAATTCTCTCTTACTGTTCTTGTAAAATCAATCATCTCATCTGAGTTTTTAACTTCAAAGTCAATCTCAAAATCCCAATAACCAATAACCTTTGTGATATCAAAGACACACAGATTATTCTGAAGAAAAGTAATCAACAGCTCTTCTGCTTGCTCATTAATGTTATTGAACTTTATTAAAGACTTGTAAGCAAATCTTCCGGTCTTCTCAATATTTAGATATGGTTTAAAGCCCTCGATTATGTTTCTATCCTGCATGCTCTTTATTCTGTAGATTATGGTGTTTGGAGAAGTCTTAACTTTATTTGCAAGCTCCATAGCACCGACTCTTGCATTTTTAGATATTTCATAAAGTACTTTTAAATCTAAATTATCTAATTTTTCTGTGGTTAGATAATCTGTGTCAATAAATGATTTCTTGTTTATTTCTCTGTATTTCTTTGCAAAATAATCTCTGCCAAAATATATGTTTTCAAGAGTTGTTAGAACATCTATGCTTCCAATATTCTCCGGAAACTTTTCTCTTATGTCTTTTAAGAAAGAATAATATTGAACAATGTTCTTTGCAAGATAATCAACAATCAAATCCCAGTGTCCTGTACATTCTGCAAGATAAGATACATTGTTGTCTTCTTTTATAAAAGAAATTAGCCTTGCTTGAATTTCTGGAGAAATATTTGTTAATCTTATCATTGTCCTGTAGCTGGTATAACCTAATTTAACAAAATTAATAACTGTGTAAAAACCAAGAATTATATGACGTTTTTCTAAATTAATTAGGCGATAACTTAAGACTTGCTGTGAGGTTTTAAGAAGCTTTGCGATATTAGAGATTGGCTGCCTGGAATCTTTCTCTAACTCTACTAAAAAACGCATGTCAAATTTGTCTATTTCCTGCATATTTGTATTTATGAGAAAAATGCATATAAATATTGCGTTTTCACAAAAATTTTGTGAGAAACATATATAAAGCTTCAAATTCACAAAATATTTAATTCAAGCCAAAAGTTTTCTACTATGAAAACAATCCTTGTAATACCCCCCTACTTTCCGCTAATTGCTGCGGAAGACGAAAATATTGACAAAGAACCTAACAACAATTCGCCAAAACCCCCTCTGCTTATGCCATATTTTCCGTTTTCTCTTAATTCTTTTTCTTTCTTGTCCCTTGACTTTGAGCTTTTTTCTTCTAAAAAACCAAAAACTCTAGCATCTTGTCTGGAATTGATAATGAAACAAAAACCGCAAAAAATAATTTTTGATTACTTAGAGGGGAAATACTTTGAGAACTATAATCAAAATTTTCAAAACATCATTGAAAAAATAAAAACAGTTTACCCAAATATCAAGATTGAAGCCTTAAAGAAAAAAACTTGCAGAGACGAAAAATTTAAAGAAAAAAACTTGCAGAAAATAACAGATATTCAAAAATATACGCAGAGAAAGGAGCAAAAGTTTATTGTTGTCCAAGATTTAATGGATTTACCAGAAATAAAAAATATTTTAACCCAAGAAATCTATGATTTCTGGTTTTATAATTACCGTTCTTCTGCACTAAAGGAAATACTAAAACTAAAAAAAGACTATTTTGATTTGAATTATTATTTGACTTGTGATTTTGAAGCCCTTTCTTTTGAAGACGCAAAGCTTTTAGCAGAAAATGGACTTGAAAAACTCTATTTACAATTAAAGATAA
>DAOOON010000015.1:0-12724 GCA_035387745.1 archaeon | reverse complement strand
TCTTTACTTTGTGCTCTTGAAAAGAAAGAAGAACTTAAAGAAAGACTAAAAGAAACACCTAAAATAAAAGACAAAACAACATTTGAGCAAATAATTTCTTTTCTTTTTAAAACTGAAAAAAAATATCTTGAGTTTTATATTGATATTGTACATTTCCTTGACGGATTTTTTACAAAAGAAGAAATTATTTATTATCTTAATAGACTACACCCAGAAACAAAGAAAGATAATATAGAAAAAATATTTTATAATTTTATATCACTTTTAGAAAAAGAAATGCTTATTGATTATATAGATTCTAAAAAAAATCATAATTCACATTATATAAGTGCGCTACCCAAAATTAATAATCTTTTTTTGATGTACTCTGGTTCTCAAAAAGGATATATCTTAGGTAAAAACAATAAACTTGAAGAAGTCCCAAAAGATGTTTTCTTTTTCTTTGTGTTTTCTAAAGGAATCTTTATGCTTAGAGAAATAGCAAACAAGCTACATCTTCTTTTTAAAGACACAAAAGAATTTAGTAAAGAAAACTATCTTAAGAGCACAAATAAGATATATAACACTCTTAAGCATTATGGGCTTTGCAAGTAGCCCAGATATAGTTTTTAATATGTTTCTATTATTAGTTATAATATAATATTTATACTTAAAGTGAATAAATCATGTCAGAAAAAGAATTCAAAGTAACGCCTTGGGAAATTGAAGGAGCAGTTGATTATCAGAAATTGATTAAACAGTTTGGAACAAACGAGCTAAATAAACAAATGCTTGAAAAATTAAGGTTAAAAACCAAATCCAAGAAACTACATCCTTTCTTTAGAAGAGGATTTATCTATTCACATAGAGACTTTGATAAGATATTAGAAGACATAGACAAGCAAAACTTTTTTATCTATACTGGTAGAGGGCCATCAGGAAAGATGCATATTGGACACCTTATTCCATTTATTATCTCTAAATGGTTTCAAGACGAATTTGATTGTAATGTTTATATTGCTATGGCAGATGATGAAAAGTTCGTATTTAAGGATAAGTTAACAATTGAAGAAATGGAAAAAAACAAGAAAGACAATTTTTTAGATATCTCAGCAGTTGGCTTTAATACCGACAAGACTTTTTTCTTCTCTGATATGGAGTATATCCAAAAACTTTATCCTGTGGCTTTGCAGTTTGCAAAAAGAACAACCTTTTCAACAGCTAAAGCAGTGTTTGGATTTAATAATGACAATAACCTTGGACAATTCTTCTATCCTGCTATTCAAGTTGTTCCAACAACCTTTGAAAAGAAACATTGCTTGATTCCTGCAGGAATAGATCAAGATCCTTACTGGAGAATACAAAGAGATAATGCAGAAAAGCTCGGTTACAAGAAAGTAGTGGCTGTGCACAATAAGCTTTTGCCACCTTTACAAGGAATAGACGGAAAGATGTCAAGTTCTGTTGAAGAGACTGCAATCTTTTTAAATGATGATTTAAAGACTATTGAAAAAAAAATAAACAAATATGCTTTCTCAGGTGGACAACCAACCCTTGAAGAGCAAAGAAAAAAAGGCGGCAACACTGATGTTTGTGTTGTTTATTCTTGGTTAGAAATCTTATTTGAAGACTGCGACGAAAAGCTCGAACAAAGAAAAAAAGACTGTAAGTCTGGAAAGATTCTTTGCGGAGAATGCAAGAAATACTTGGCAGAGAAAATCTCAAGCACTTTACAGAAACATCAAGATGCAAAGATTAAGAACTCTCCACTTCTTGATAAATATAAATACTCTGGAAAACTTGCAAAAATTATGTGGCAGTGAAATCCATACATGAAAAAAATAAAAATTGCTATAGACTTAGATGACACTCTTGTTCCTACTGTGGATCTTTTGATAAAAGAAATGCTTAAAGAAAAGAGCTTTCCGGCTTTTAGAGGGTATCATTCTATTAAGGATTTTTCTTTTGAAGACGAAATGGCACTTTATAGATATATAAGAAAAACAATAAACAAGCAAGATATTTCTGAATTTAAGCCAATGCCTGGTTCTGTTTTAGCAATTAAAAAACTTGCAAAAGAATTTGAATTATATCTTGTGACTGCAAGAACCAAAAATGTTAAAAAGCACACAAGAGATTGGATTTCTCATCATTTCCCAAAAATGTTTAAAAAAATAATATTTGGGCAATATAGAAAAGAAGGAGACTTCAAGAAAACAAAAGGAGAGATTTGTAAAGAACTTGGAATCTCTTTAATTGTTGATGATAGAATTGATTATGCTTTGGATTGTTATAATCACGGAGTAAAAGCAATTATTCTTGATTATAAAGACAACTATGCTTGGTCAAAAGGAAAGTTTCCTAAATCTATAAAAAAAGCAAGAGATTGGAAAGAAGTTTATGAAATTATAAAAAAGACAAAGTTTTAAACTTGTTTTATATCTAATTATATTATTAAAGCCTGGTAGTGTAGTGGCCAAGCATACAAGACTCTGGATCTTGTGACAGGAGTTCAAATCTCCTCCGGGCTATTATTGTGATTTGGGAGAAAATACTATGGGAATATTTGACGCATTTAAGAAAAAAGAAAAAACAGAAGAAGAAAAAGCAAAAGAAGCAGAACTGCAAAAGTTAAAAGCAAAACCTGCTGCACAAATTGATATCGCTAATTCTAAATACCCTGATCAAACTTGTGCTGTGTGTAGCCAGAAGGGCTGCGACAAGAAATGGGGCGGGCAATACTGGCACAAAAAGTGTTTAAGATCCGTTAAAGGCATGGCAAGAGACATGGTCTAAATTATGCAAATATTTGTTATTGATAAAAATCCTAACAAAGCAGCAAGAATGCTTTGCGATAAACATGTTGTTAAGATGATTGTTGAATCCGCACAAATTCTTTCAACAGTTCATCATCTTTATGATTCCCCACATAAACATCTAGTTTATAAGAAGACACACGAGAAACATCCTTGTGTTATCTGGGCAGGAAAATCTAAAGAAAACTATCTTTGGCTTTTAGAGCATCTTTCTGAACTGATTAAAGAATATGAATATAGATATTGTAAACACCACAAAACCACAGAAATAAAAAAGATACTTGAAACACCACCAAAAAGTTTGTTGTCTATTGGATTAACTGAATTTGCACAAGCAATTCCTGAAGAATATAAACAAAAAGATGCAGTCAAAGCATACAGAGAATTCTATAAAAACGAAAAAGCACATTTTGCTAAATGGACAAAAAGAAAGAAACCAGCATGGTTTAATTAGTTTCTTCTTTTTTTTCTATTGCTTTTGTCAAAGATATTACCAACAATTTCTTCAAGAATATCTTCAATTGTTAATAAACCTATTACTTCGCCAGACTTATCAACAACAATTGCCATTAAAACAGATTTGTCTTCAAAATCATAGAAAATATCTCCGATTTCTTTTTCAGGAGAAACAAACTCTATTGGTCTAATAATATCTTTTATCAATTCTTTGCTTTTCTTTTCCTTTATTGCTCTTAAAACATCATCAACATCTACAATACCAATTATGTTATCTTCATCTTCGAAATAAACTGGATATCTTGAATGCCCATATCTTGAAATTACATCTATTGCTTCATCAATCTTTAAATCTCCATCAATGGTTTTCATCTGCTCTTTTGGAGTCATTACTTTTATTACTGGCGTGTCTTCAAAGTCTAGAACCTTATGCATAATCTTTGCTGCGCCTCTACTAAGTATCCCTTCTTCTCTACTTAATGTTAAAATTATCTTTAATTCTTCTTCTGAGATTTTCTTTTCAACTTTTGGTCTTACCCATCTACTTACTAATTTAGTAATTGATGAATAAAAAATAATCAATGGATAGAATAGAATAGACAGATAATGAATTGGAACAGCAACAAGTAAAGATATCTTCTCTGCATTCTGTATTGCAAAAGTCTTTGGAAGAATCTCCCCAAAAGTTAAAATTATAAGAGTCATAACTCCAGCAGCAATTGCTACGCCTTCTGAACCGAAAAGACTTAGAAATAAACTGGTTGCAATGGCTGATGCAGAAATATTAACTATGTTATTTCCAATAAGTATTGTAACTATAAGCTTGTGAGGATCTTTTTTAAGATTATAAAGAGTTTTTGAACCAGCTTTACCTTTCTTAAAAAGAGACTTAACTCTAACAAAATGTATAGACATTAATGCAGTTTCTGCTGCAGAAAAAAATGCAGAAAGAACCACTAAAATAAATAGGATTACAACTTGAAAAAACGTTTCCATTTCTTTTACAACCTTCTAATATATTTAATAATAAAAGAGTTTTTAAATATTATTATTAAAAAAATAGAAAGGAAAATGTTGAATTTATAATCCAACATATTGTCTTATTCTTTGCTTTATTTTTGTTATATTATCAAGATAGATATTTAGCTTTTTTTCTATTGCCACCATTTGCTCTTCTGTGTCTTTTATCTGGCCTGCAACAAAAAAACTTTCAGAGCCTAAACCATTATACTTTAATAATTCTTTTCTTAACGAAAGGTATTCTGTTAAAGTATAATAGTATGCTGTATAATTTTCATATAATCTATTAAACAATACTCTAGTGGTATCGTCTTTGAAATATCTTCTACCATCTATTTCGAAATGATTCTTTGTTTTTGCACCAAGGCTGTTTTTATTAACAACATCGTCTACTGCTTGAATGTGCCCTTCTAACCAATTAATATCTTTTGATCTGAAATCGCACCTTTTTATTACTGCAGTACTTGATAACTGATTTGTTTCTTTTACTATTGTTTCATCAATTTCAACTTCGCCTGCGCTTGTCTTCTTTCTAAAAAGCCTTTTTAAGACTGTCATCATATTTTTTCACCAAATTCCCGTTATATTCTTAAATTTATTAAAAAGTATATATATTGTGCCTATAGTATTTAAATTATTATCTGTAATTTAGCAAAATCTGAAATTAGCTGAAGAAACCGGCAGAGATTGACTTTATAGCTAAAAACTCAACTATAAACCAAACTTTTTCGCTAATTTTTCTTTCTGAATTATTTTTCTCAAATCAACTGCTAAATCTATTGGAGAAATAGATATAACATTAAAATCACAAAGCCTATTCCACCCTACATCTCCCTTATATCTTGGAAGAATATGGAAATGAAGATGCTGTATACTTTCGCCTGCAATTCGCCCAATACTACAACCTACATTATAGCCTTCTGGGCGCATATATTTATCAAGCATAAAAACCGAAAGATCGATAAGATTAAATAGTTCTTTTCTTTCAATACTTATTAAATCTATGACTTGATTTATGTGCCTTTTTGGAACAACAAGTAAATGCCCAGCAGCATAAGGGTATTTATTTGTTTGAATAAAAGATTTCTTTGTTTCAAGAACTAAATATTTCTTATCAAGGTTTTTAGAACAGAAAGGACAGACCTCTTTATCTTTTGTGCTTTCTTTTTCATCAGTTACTTTAGAAACATATTCTTGTCTCCAAGGTGCATAAAGAGATTTGCATTTTTCTTTTACTATCATATTATCACAATATCTACATTAATTTTTCCTTCTCTGTATCTTCGAGCTTTCTAAACAATATTTCTGGTTTATTTATTTTTTTTTCTTTAGTATCTATTTCTATATTTTGATTGTTTGTGTTTAAAAAACTACTTATCTTCTTTGAAGACTCTGGAAGAATTGGAGAAAAATAAATTGAAAGTAATCTTATTATCTCAAAACCATAAGCTAGAGAGTTTGTATCTTCTGTCTTCCACGGTTCTTTCTCATTAAGATATTTGTTTCCAAGATCTGAAAGTTTTAATAACTCATAAAGAGCATATCTAAAATCACAAGCGTCATAGTGTTTTTCAATTTTGTCTATAGACTCTAAAATCTGCTTTTCAAAATTTGCATCTTTTTCTTTTATTTCTGGAACTTTTCCTTGTCTCTTTGTATAAATGAAATTTAAAACTCTATTTACAAAATTACCATAATTACCTATAAGGTCTTTGTTTATTCTATCAAAAAACTCATCAATCATAAACTCTGAATCTTTTGTTTCTGGTAAAATATATGTTAAATAGAACCTCCAATATTCTATTGGAATGCCACTGTTTATTGCTTTATCTAAGAAAATACCAACACCTTTACTTTTTGAAAACTTCTGTTTTTCAAAATTTAGATATTGTAAGCCTACGACATTTTGTGGTAAAACCAATTTTTTTTGACCTATTATCTGACCTGGCCAGAAAATTGTGTGAAAAGGAATGTTGTCTTTCCCTACAAAATAATATGTTTCTGTTTCTTTATTTTGCCATAACTTCTTAGCATTGTCTTCGCCAATTAATTCTGCAGTTCCTGAAACATAACCTATAACATTATCAAACCAAACATAGAAAACCTTGTCTTCATAACCCGATATTGGAATCTTTATGCCCCAGGTTAAATCTCTTGTTATACATCTTTCCTTTATGCCTTGAGTTATCCAACCTTTTGCTAAAGCTTTTACTTGTGGTCTTAGATGAGGGTTGTTATCTATCCAATATTCTATGTCTTTTGTTAGATTTCTAAGATCAAGAAACAAGTGCTTGGTGTCTTTAAAAACAATGTCTTTTGTCTTACACACAGAACAGAAAGGAGTAACAAGCTCTATTGGGTCAAGAACAGAACCGCAGGACTCACATTGGTCTCCATTTGCTTTGTCATAACCGCACTTAGGGCAAGTGCCTGTAATATATCTATCTGCTAGGCCTTTCTTACAGCTGTTACAATATGGAATCTTTATTATTTTCTCAGTAATACATTTATTATTGTAAAGATCTAAGAAAAACTCCTGAACAATCTTATGATGAATTTCTCTTGAAGTTCTTGAGAAATTATCATAGCTTATTAGAAAATCAGAATAAAGTTTTTTATGAACCTCATAAAAATGATCACACAACTCTTTAGGGGTTATGCCTTTTTGCTGGGCTGCAAACTCTGTAGCTGTGCCATTTTCATCAGTTCCACCAATAAACAAAACATTGTGCCCTTTTAATCTTGAATATCTAGAAAAGATATCTGCTGGAAGGTGACTTCCTGCAAGATGACCCAGATGCGGCACATTATTAACAAAAGGTAATGCTGCTGTAACTATTCTTGTTTTCATAATATATACTCCAAATATAATATATTAGAAATAAAATATTTAAAAAAAGCTTGCATTTAAACAAACTTTAATTTATAGAAAAGCAAGTATGCAAGAGACATCATAATCATATAAACTACGGCTTTTATCATATTCCATGCAATCAGATAAATCAGATAGGTTAGTTTCATTGATTGAGTAAATAATGTAATCTGAATATACTGAGATGGGAATACAAAGAAAGCAATAATAGTTAATGCCGATTCTAATAAGAAAATTATTGCAATAATTCTAAAAATCCTATACCATGCAACATTAAATGGAACATTATGCTTTGAAGTAGATAACCCCATAAAGATAATAGATGCAACATTTATACAAAAGACTAGTACTGAAAATACTAAAAAGAAAAGACTCTCTTTAATTATTAACATCATTGTTGAGTCTAAACTAAAAGCAATTGCTTGTAAAATAAAATCAAAGAATATCGTGACTATAAGAACAATAAAAGGAGTCCATAAATAACTATAATATCCGTTTTTGTCATACATGTCCTTAAAGAAATTTCTGCTTTCTTTTCTTTCTTGATAAGTAGAATTGTCCTGATAATTATTTGCAGGAATTGTTTCTAAAACAAAACCATTTCTATTTGCTTTTTCTGTAACTTCTTTTCTTTGATGTGGAGTAATCTTTTTTGATCTCTGAACATTTGTTTTAGTATACCTGTTATTAGGGTATTTATTTCGTCTTCTATTATCCATTTAATATCACATCTATTTATGATTAATTATATTAATAAGCTTTTGGTTTTAGTGCTTTTTAAGAAAGGCGGCTAATTTCTTATCAATAAGCTCACTTGCTTCTTTTCCATTTAATAGGCCCCTAGTTTTTGACATTAATCTTCCCATCAATAGGCCTTTTGCTCTTTCTTTTTGTTCTATTATCTTTTCTTTGTTTTCTTCTATAATCTCTGAAAGAATTTTATCTACATCAATATTATCTAATTCTTTAAGGACGCCTAAATTTTCTATTATGTCTTCTAAAGAATAATCAGAATTATTAAATTTTAAATAAATTTCCACTAACTTTGATTTTGGAATCTTATTAAAATTCTTGTAAGAGAAAAACTCTAATAATCCCTCATTAGTAACATTCTCTAAATCGATTTTTCCATCTCTTGAAAGATTTGTCAAGTCCTCAAGAAGAAAAACTGCCACTTGTGTTGGATTTAATTCAGGGTTTGCTTTAATTATTTTTTCAAAAGTCACTGCATAGTTATCTAAAACCATCTTTTCTGCTAGCTGATTACTTATCTTAAATTTCTCTAAATATAATTTTTTTCTTTCTTCTACAGACAATGGCATGTCCTCTTTTGCTTCTGTTAATAGCTCTTCTGTAAAGACTATTGGCAAAAGATCAGTCTCTGGATACATTCTTGCACCACCAACTGAAAGTGGCCTTTGATATTCTGTATTGCCTTCGATATTTACAATTCTAGTCTCTTTTGGAACGCCTTCTATAAATTGATTAAGCCTTTCTTCTAAAATTTCTTTAACACGAGAAATTTCTTTCTTATCACACATAACAAGAATAAAAGAATCCTTGTCTGTTACTTTTAGTTCTGCTTTTACTTTGTTAATTTCTGCTTCTGTTATCCCGTAGTTAGGAAGCTCATCTGCGTGGAATAAGCCTTTAAGAGTAGTCTTTGCTTTTAGAATACTTGACAGCTCTGTTCCTACTCTTCTGTTCGGTTGAACAACTTTACCAAGAAGCCCAGAAAAGCCAGAAATCAAAAAGCCATACATTTCTTTTTTATTTTCTAAAGAAGCCTTTACTGCTTTTGAAGATGTGTTTTTGAAAATGTTTGTTAGATTAATTTCAGAAAGCCTTATTTCTTTTATTTTTCTTTTTTTAAGTTCTTCTTTAAGTTCTAAAAGATTTATTTGTCTTAATATCTCTCTATCTATAATCTCAGGAATCATTTGTAAGTCTTGACAACCTTTTATCTCTATTCTTGCGCCATCAGCAATTGAAACATTAATGTCCTGACGAATGGAGCCTAGTCCTCTTTTAACAAAGCCTGTGGTTCTAAATAGCTGTCCAAGAAATAATGCGACTTTTTGCGTGTCTTTTGGTGTGTGCATGTCGTGCCAAACAACCATCTCTATTAATGGGATACCAAGACGATCAAGAGAATATATTACTTCTGTGTCTTTTCTTTCAATTGCTCTTGCTGCATCTTCTTCTAGAAGAATTTTGTCAATTCTAATTTTTCCAAAATCAAAATCTAGATGCCCATCTGTTGAAATCATTGCTGTTCTTTGAAAGCCAGAGACATTTGAACCATCAATTACTTGCTTTCGCATAATTATTGATTTATCAACTAATTGAGAGTTTGTTAATTTTGAGATTATCACCGCAATCTTAAGCGCATCAGGATTTGTTCTGATTGGTGGTTGGCAGTCTGCTTCAACTAGGCAATTACAGGAATTGTAGAAATAATAAACATAAGTCTTTGCTTTCTTTTGCTCATTAAGAGCAGTTTTATCAAATTCTCCTGCTTCTGAATAGACTGCTCTTAGTCTTCTTTTTATAATTCTATCTGGTTTTGTGTTGTCTTTAATTAATTTAGATTTACATTTACAGAAAAGCTTACCAGTATCTAGTTGCTGATGCAATTCTAAACCGCAGGCTAAACCAATCTTATTATAATCTATTTTTTTTATATCTTCTAAATCCATAAACTGTCACTTATTTTTTTAATACCAACCAATATCCATTTTTATCTGAGCCAATGCGTTTTATTTTTTTTTCTTTCTTTAGTTTTTGAATTGCCCTTTTTATTGTTTTTTCAGCAACATTAAATTTAATTGATAATTCTTTTATTCTTATTTTTGGAGTTTTAAAAATATCATTTAATATTAAATTGGCCCTATTATTTTCTTGTACAGGGACATTTACAGGGACATTTACAGGGACATTTACACCTTCTTTTGGTCTATAAAATATTACAGATAAGCCGTTTGGTTCTAACCTATATTCTACTTTTATTTTCTGCCCTTTACAATATTCGTTTATTCTTCTAAGCCCAGATCCCCAATTTTCAATATAATCAAAATAATAGAGTATTTGTGCAATACTTGGATTTCTTAAAATTGATTTTCCTCTCCCTGAAAGATAATCTTTTATGGTGTATTCTTTTGGAAATTTGCCAGGGTTATATATTTCTACTCTGTCTGGGTAAATCGCAATTTCATTACTTTTAATTATTGTATAATCTTTATGACAAAAGGAATTAATTATTGCTTCAAATAATGCCCTTTCTGGTATTTCTAATTTTTCTATTCTATTAGTTTTTGTTAAATCCGCACTCCAATTTAAGTGCTCAAAAAGATATTTTTTAGAAAAGTCTATTAATTCAAAAATATTGCCTTTTTTTAAGCCAATATCTATAAAGTCTGATTTTTCTTTAGTTTTAAATACAGCATATTGTAGTTCTATGTTTGCGGTTTTTGAAAATAATACATTGCCTGCATTTGATAATTTCTGTTTATTTAATAAATTTAATTTTATTAGTGTGTCTTTTGTATTTGTAAATTTAAAATTAATCTTTCCATTTTGATTTGCTTTTTTTATAAATGTTTTAAGTTGTGTTGTGTTTATTTCTTTAACATTATTTCTTGAAGGCTGCTTATCCCATATAATATCGCTTTGACTAATAATTCTGTTCTTTAAATTTTCAATATCTAATTGCTGATTTTGGTCACTTACTCTAATATAGGCTCTACCGTATGCAAAATATAAATTTGAACTTCCGGTAAATTCTACCACAACACACTCTTTTTTATTTAAAATTATTTTTTTAATATCTGGATGTATTCTTGGTTCTATTGCTCTTGAGATTTCACTAGCAATATCTCTTAAAGTATCTTTCCCAATATTTTGGCCAATAATCTCTCCATTGTCTTTTATGCCAAAATATAATTTTCCGGATTGGTTTTTATTTAGAATTGCACAAATAGAAATTATTGCATCTTTTAATTCAGAAGTTGATTTTTTTAACTCAACTTTTTCTGATTCTTTAAGTACCATTCTTTTTTCCCTTATTTTAAGTATCTAATGCATCAAAGTCGAAAGGAACTTCTTTTTTTGTAATTTCCCCAGAAATGTTTTTTGACATATACTTTAAAATATCTTCTTTTGTTTTAAATCTTGCTAACGCTATGCCTAGCTTTATACAGACAACCTCTGGTAGCATATCGTGCTGCTCAAGATATTCAACACCGCTTTTTGTTATATTCCTAAGATTAGAATAAACATTTCCGTTTACTCTTCCAAACAAACACTGCGTTGTCATAATTACTATTATTCCTTTCTTTGTTGCTTTTTCTAGATATGGTAGCCAGTCTTTTGTTTTATCTGCTAATTTATTTGTTTCGTCGTTTGTTGGAACATGCCCAAGACCTGTGCCTTCGATTATTAGACCTTTATAGCCTTTAGAGATATACCAATCAATAACTTCTGGATTAGAGTTTGGATAGGTCTTTAATATTGCTACTGAATCGCTAAAAGAAATATCTAGCTTTGGCTTTTCTTTTGGAAGCAATTCATATTTTTTTCTGTCTTTTAAAAATTCAATTTTGCCAGAGAAATAAACTCTTGCTAGTGGCGTATCGTTAATTGGCTTAAAGGCATCTCTTCTAGAGCTGTGCATCTTTCTGCATTTTGTGGTATTTATAATATTACAAAAATCATCACTCATCGAACCGTGCATTGAAGTGTAGACTCCTGGAATTTTCTCTTTAATAAAATGTGCAGCACAAACAAGATTCATTGCACCATCAAAGCTTGCTCTGTCTGGGGATCTCTGGGCACCAACCATTAACACTGGTTTGTTTATGTTACTAAGCATAAAGGAAAGAGCTGTGCCTGTCCAGGAAAGCGTGTCAGTTCCATGAGAAATTATTATTCCATCAATCTCTTTATCATTTAGTTGCTCAAAGACAGCTTTAGCTATTTCTTGCCAATCTTTGTAACAGATGTCTTCACTAGCTTTTTGAATAACAGGAACTATTTTTTTAATATTGACAATTTCTAGTAGCTCAGGAACTGTTGACAAGATCTCTTCAGGAGTCCTTGACATATTTACACCGCCGGTCTTATAGTCGACATGCGTTCCTATTGTCCCGCCGGTTGAAACCAGGCAAATGGAAGGAAGGCTTGAGTTTTGTTTAATATCTAGCTTATGGGTTTTTCCAATCTCTTTTTTTTCTTCAAGTATTTCAAGTTTTGTGTCTTTGTCAAGAATTATCGAAATATTATAGCCGTTTTCTTTTAGCTTTATTGTTAATTCGTTATTCGCTATATTCACAATATGCCCAAGATGAGTAATATTCTTTTTTGTAATCTTAATTAGCTTTCCTCTATCGTTATTTGAGATATTCATAATTAAACACCCGTTTTACTAAAATATATATAGGAAAAAGAATATATAAAGATAATGGCTAGTGCCCATATCTCTTAAACAAAAACCTATGGCAGAAATATCTTGTAAGAAACATTAAAAATCCAGAAATTATGTTTGCTATTATATAGTTCATTTTTAGATTTTCAACAAACACAA
>DAOOON010000014.1:4199-18192 GCA_035387745.1 archaeon | reverse complement strand
AATTGTACATCTTTTGAGTTAATATTAAATTTGCATTATGATTTAATGTAATTCTGGGAGCCACTTCTGTAGCAGATTTTGCATCCCCTGTTGTTGTTAGATTTGTTATTAATAATCCTAAAAATATACCAACTATTAGAGCTACTACTGCCCAAATAATTAGTGCACTATTGCTTTTCTTTGTCATTTTAATTTCCTCCATTAATTTTTGTTTTTAATTATTTAATGTTATTATATCTATGGGGGGGGGGGCGATTTTATAAATATATCGATTTTTTAATATTTGGATATAATTAGAACTGCTTAATAGAAATTATATACTCTTAAATGATAGAACATTTGATTTATTCTTTGCGTCTGTACTTCTTTTGTTTAGTTTTTCTAAAAAATTTTAACTTTTTTATTTTTTTCTTGTTTAGACATATTCATCAGCAAAATTAATTATTTCAAATCAAATTCTGATTTGTGCCTAAAGATTGAAAAATACTTTATAGGGATTATTTCTTTTGTATTAAAGTCTAATTTTGATTCTGCTTTTACAATTATTATTTTTTTGCTTAAATTTAGTTTTTTTACAATTACAGACTTAAATGCATTTGTGTCTTTGTTTGTAATCAAATTTCTATATTTTACTTCTACGCCTATTTTTTTAGAAGTGATTGGATCTATTAATAAAAAATCAATTTCTTCTTTACCTTTGTTATTTAAAAAATATTTTGCATCTAATTGAAAACAAACATCCGTTTCTATAATCTTACTCATATCTGGATTATCGGTTATTGCTCTTGTTAGTGATGTACAATATGGATAGAACTTTTTAGATTTAATTTCTAGCTTTCGAGAGTTATTTGAAAAATTATAAATTTTTCTTATAATGCTAGAATTAACTAAAAAATCAATATATTTTGAAACTTCGCCTCTTTTCACGCCCAGATCTTTTGATAAATCAGAATAATTAATTATTTCTCCTGGATCTCTTAATATAACCATACAAATTTTATACAAAATATCTTTGTCTACATTTTTAATATACTTTTCAGAATCTTCAAAAATTACTTTTTGTAAAATTAATAAAAGGTATTGCTTAGAATCAATATCTTTATTTAAAACAATATCTGGATATTGTCTAAATAAATAATTATTATATTCTTTTTCGAAAATATAATCCATTCCTGAATCTAATAGTTTTTCTTTGCCCGAAAATATAAGATATTCTTCAAAAGATAAAGGATTAACAAAAAAATCCACCAATCGCCCTGCAAGACTTTCTTTTTTACTAACTCTTAATGTAGACCCACTTACTACTAACTTTATATTAGGGTAATTATCATAAATTATCTTAATATCAGATTGCCAATCTTTAATTTTTTGAATTTCATCAAAAAATAAATAGGTTTTTTCTTCTCTTAATGATATACCGGATAATTCTTCATAATCCTTTAATGTATCTAATATCTTTTTATCAAGTTTATCAAAAGAAAAATAAAATATGTTTGTTGAAGGCACTTTTTTCTCTATAAGATAATTTATTAATTGCTTTATTAAAACTGATTTGCCAACCCTTCTTGGGCCTTCTATTGAAAGAATTAATTTATGATTCAATAATTCTCTTTTTAAAGTTTCCAAAATTCTTCTCTTAATTGGAAAATCATATAACTTATTTTCCCAATGTTGATTTTGAATTTTGTATATTTCAAACATATTTATCAAATATGTTATTGCCAGAAATGTTTTTAAAGAAATCGTTAAAATTGTGCTTTTTGCATCAAAATTTAAGCAAAAAGTCTGACTTTTTGTTAAAAATGAAGTGCAAATTGTAAAAATAGCAAATTATCTTTTTGCTTTCTTTATTTCTGAGATTTCTTTTACTTGGGATTTAAAGGCATCTACTTTCTTTTTTAGAGTAATAACGTCAACGCCAGCAACCCTTAAATCTGCATAAGAATATTTAGCGGCTAGTAGCTCTAAAGGCGTATAGCCTACCTCAAGAAGTTTTTTTGCAGGAATTCTAAATCTTCTAATCTGCTCTAGTTGCTCATAAGTTAATTGCGATTCTTTTTGCTTTGCTGTGGCTTTTGGATTTTTGTTTCTGAATAGCTCAATTATTTCTTTTTTTGGCAAATAATTGTATTCTATTCCTGCAACTTCAGAAGCACTAAAGCCTTTTTCTCTAAACAACTTGTAGTTTGCGCCATGTTCTTTAAAAATATTCCTAAGCCTATCGATATTTTGTTTTCTTCTTTGACGATATTTCATATACCCTGCTGGTCTTTTTATTGGCGGCATAATACTCAAATATAAAAGAAAAGAAGAAAAATTATTTCTTCTTTTGGCTTAAAGACTCTTTTGATTTGTTTCGTTTTTTTATTGCTACTACAATAAAATAAACAACGCCTGCAACAAGCGCCCAAGGAAGTATTCCTGCAATAAATTGTAATAACGCATTTGTACTGCTCACAAAGGCTTTAACTAATGTTGCCAATTTTATAAAGGCAATTCCTATGTAGTCTGATTTTTCTCTTATAGTTAAATTAATTGTTGAATAGTCAACTCTTTCCTCTATACTTTTTAAAGAATCCTCTAGATATGCAATTGTTCTTTCTTGATTAAAAATTCTATCGTTTAGATTTAATTTGTCCTCCATCTTTGTGGCTTGGGCATACATTTCTTTATATCTTAGAAGTCTTTCTTTTTCTACTTCTAACTCTAATTTATTATTTGTGTATTTACCAGTAACGTCGTCTTCTCCTTCATTTAAACTTGTTACTTTCCCTAATGTTTTAAGTTGAGAAATAACTGAATCATAATCGCTTACTTTTACTTTTATTGTGTAGCTTCCAGTATATATGTATTTATTGTTTGCAGTATTTGTGTTTATGTTCTCTTTAAGAATAAAGGCACCTTTACTTGAAATATAGGATTTTAATTGTGCATCAGTCTCTTGAAACTTACCAACTTTAATTTCTAAACCCATGTTTGAGTTTTTTATAACCTGTCTGTATATCTGTTCTGGTGAAAATGTAGATGGCCCCGCGGGCTGATTATAACCATAATATGATGGAGATCCAACATAAGCAGACATACTGTCTGAAGAAACATCCATAGCATAATTTGTAGAAGAATAGCCTCTAGAGATTGATCCTAAGCCTGACATTGTAAATAACATAATCATTACAATTATTATTGCTAAAACCAGCAAAAACCAATTATCTTTTATTTTTTCCAATTGTTCTTTAAAACTCATTTTTTTTCCTCCAAATAATATTTCTTAAACCATATTATTTAAATACTGGGTGTAATACTTAGGAGATTACCTAATTTTTCGCGCCTCTAGATAATATCGTTTTTCGTGTGCTTCTCCCATAGAAAAGGTTTTACGGGGAAGGGCTCCGTCAACAATAACGCTTTTGAAGAATTGCTTCTTTTGAATGGTTGGTAGATAAATGCCTGCATTGTTTGGTTTTTGGCCAAGCGTACAAAGGACATCGTCACCGTGTACATAATCTATTTTCTCAAAGCCGCCGTTTCTTCCAAAGTTGTCCAGGAATTCCTGTATTGTTCCTACGGGGATATTAGATTTAGGATTTATTATTTTTATTATGCCTGTTTTCTTAGGGTTATCAGTAATTAAACCAATAAAATGTTTGTCTTTGCTTTTCTTGGTTTTAATAATTTCCATTACTTCTTCTTTTGATTTTTTAGAAAATTTAAAAGACTCTTCAAAATGGCTTTTCATCTCTTTAATTATATCTTTTTTAAGATTAAACAAAACCCTATGAATTGCTTCAAACTCTAAAGACTCGTCATGAAGATTAACTAGCTCTATTAAAGCGTATCTTGCAGGATGATTCATAATCTCGTTTTTACTTTCCGCTTCTTTTTTAATAATCTCCCAGACTGCTTTAGCTGTTGCAAGAGAATGGTTTCCATCGCCTACTGCGTAAAGAAGAGGAGAATAAGCTTTCTCTAGCTTATATCTTTTTTTAAACTTTTCAGGAACTATTAATTTCTCTAAAGCCCTTGCTGCTTTTTTCTCGAATTTTTTAGAAATCAAATATCCAGAAATATGCCCCCCATTTTTCATAAGATCAAAAGAATAAAGTTTCTCAAAGTCCTGTTTGTTTTCTGACATAATATTTATTACTTTGCCTTTCGAATCATCAATTAATACCATGATGTGTGGCAACTCTAACGGCGCATCTTTTCTAATCTCTATTCTTGGTGGAAGCCTATCTAGAATTGTGCCTTCTGTTGCTCTGACAAGTGTTGTTGAACCTATGCGATAATCGTATTTTTCTAGATCTAAAGCAACGACCAATCCTTTTCGCACTTTGTCTTTTATTTTTCGTTCAACATAAACAAAACCATTATAGTCTTCAAATAATTTATTAGAAACATATTCTTTCATATTCTTTACAATAGATTTTATTCTTTCGGATTTGTCTTCATCTTCTAGATAAATCTCTGGAAAAATTATATTTAATGTTGAAGGATTACTTCCTACAATCTCTTTAACAGAATTCCAATATTCTGGTTCTGAGGTGTATTGATCGCAAGCAACAACAGCCCATTTTTTATAATCAATATCTTTTGGCAATAACACTCTTGGAGCACAAAGCCCGATTTTTTCATAATATCTTATTTTCATTTTATATCTCCTTTTTTTTTCAGAATTAAACATATGCAACTACCGGGATTCGAACCCGAGCCGCAAGCTTGGGAAGCTTGCATCCTACCACTAGACTATAGTTGCAGAGCTTTTTTAAATTTCTATTGATTGACCAAAATCTAATGTTATTTGTTTTATATCTAGATTTTCTTTTTCTATTAGTTCTTGTAATTGTTCTGGCGTACCATAAAGATTCATAAAGGTCTTATAATGCATTGGAATTACAAACTTTGGTTTTAGCTCTTTTAAAAACTCAATTGCGCCTTTTGGATCAATTGTATAAACTCCGCCTATTGGAAGAATTGCAATATCTGGCTTAAAATTTTCTGCAATTTCTTTTATTTCTATAAAATAATCTGTATCTCCTGCAAAATATATTGTGTGCTCTTCTGTTTTTATAATTAACCCAGTGGCTATTCCATTATCTGAACGATGAATCGCTTTAACAAAAGTTACTTCTATACCTTTGTAGTTTATGGTATCTCCAATTGTTCCTGACAGAACCCATAACCCTTTTTCTTTTAGTTTTTCGCCAAGAGCGTTTTCACAGACAACTGTACTGTTATTCGCTTTTGCAATACTTTCTGTATCCCCAACATGATCGAAATGATCGTGACTTACAAGAATTAAATCAGGAGTGAAATTTTCAAGATTTGCTTTAAGCATTGGGTTTTTAGAAATAAAGGGATCAATCAAAATATTGTGATTTTGATAACTTATAACAAAACAAGAATGACCTATATATTCAATTTTCATTTATTTTTTCTCCTGACTTTTTGTTTTCTTTTGATAGTTTTCTTTAATTGCTAATATCTGATTATATGGGCCAGTAAAGTAAAGTTTGCCTATTTTAAGATAAATTACTATTTCTTTAATATATACTTTAAATCTGGTCTGCATAATGATATCTAATCTTGAGAGAAGTAGTTTTTTCAAAATAGCAATATCTGAAAGCTTAAGCACGAAAACATTATCTGGTTTTTTTGTAAATTCAGAATGGGTTTCAAAAAGCATTCCAGAGTTAATGTCTGTTTTATCACAATCAATTACTAGTTCTGAAATATTATTGTTTTCTGATAGTTCCTTAATCAAAGAAAAGGCATTTTCATCAAGATTAATAATAAACTGATCCTCAAAATTAAGATCCTTAAGAGCCATAATCTGCCTATCCAAAGACTGTTCAAAATTAATTAGTCTTGTTTCTACATTTTTTTTAATATCCTCTAGATCAGAGATATAAAATGTTGCACTGGTCTTACCAATCTTAAGAAGAGTTGTATCTTCTTTTGATCTTTCTAGAAATATCTGAAGATTTCTAACAATGTCATCAAGATATTGTAAAGACTTTGCAGGTTGAGATTTCTGTAAAAGATCGTTAATGCTATTAATATTATTTAACATTTTGTTCTGAAGCTTTGACTCTACTATTTTTTTGCCTTTTTCTGTTATTTCAAAAAAATCTTCAGTCTTTTGAATATAACCAAAAGATACTAGATTTTTTATAACTCTTGAAAGAGCGGCTCTAGCAGATTCTGTACTTGAATAATTAGGTATGATTCGTGTAAGTAGCTCATTAAAACTTGTCTTCTTTTGATTAATCTGCAAAAGAATAGAATCCATCAATGTCATAAATTGCCCCCTTATATATATTTTAGGGGTTTTGTTTAAAAAGCTTTTGAAGTATCATTTTATTATAAAAAGCGTTAAATTTCATTTAAATTAAATATGGGGGTTATTTTATGACAGATTTACCAGTGGCAGCAATTGATAGGCTTATAAGAAAGGCAGGAGCAGAGAGAGTTTCAGAAGATGCGGCAGAAGAACTTAGTAAAATACTTTCTGAGGTTGCAATGGACATCTCTAAGCAGGCAATTGAACTTGCAAAACACGCCAAAAGAAAAACAATAACCGGCGAAGACATTAAGCTTGCAACAAAGACTATGCAGTAGAGGCGAAAAACTAAATATGAAATGTGATTTACACACTCACACCTACTTTTCAGATGGTTTTCATTCTCCTGAGTATTTGATTGAAAAAGCAATTTCTAAGAAATTAAAAGCTTTAGCAATTACAGACCACAATTCTATAGCTGCTTTACCAATTGCGCGAAGAATTGCAGAAAGAGAAAATATTGAGCTAATAACGGGAGTTGAGATTAATTGTGAGAGCACAGAAATTTTGGGATATTTCTTTGATACTACTTATGAACCATTGCTTAAGATTATGGAAGAAAATGCCAAATCTATAAACGATGTAACTATGCAAAAATTCTATTGGTTAAAAGACAACGGATATAGTATAGATTTAAATGATATGATGCAATTTGTTGGGCCAAACAAGCTGTTACAAGCAACGCATCTGGCTCTAGAACTTAAAAAGAAAGGATATGTCCCAACACTTCAAGATGCATTCTCGATAATAATTAAAAAAATCAAAATTGACTATAAACCAAAAAGATACTCTACAAAAAAAGTAATTTCTGAGATTATTAACGCTAATGGTGTTGCGGTATTGCCACATCCTTGGTGGTTGCCAGGGGCCACAAAAAATGATATAGAAGCATATTTATCTAAACTTAAAGAACAAGGGCTTGCTGGAATTGAAACAACAGGACCGCATCCAAAAGAAGATGAAAAATTAATTACAAAAATAAAGGAAATTGTAAAGGCAAAGGGGCTTATAGAAACTGGCGGGTCTGATTTCCATTCTCTAAGTCATTTCCCTGAAAATAAATTAGGAGAATATACTGTTAATTATTCTGTTATAGAAAAACTTAGAAAAAGAATTATTTAATTTTTATTTTCTTTTTAAGAAAAGACATTGTTTTTTCTTCTACTTGCTTAATTGATAGCTTATTTGTATTAATAACTAAATCAAAAACTTTCTTGTCTTTTCCTAAAGTAAAACCATAGAGTTTTTGAAAATGTGTTTTTGAGAAACTATCTTTTTCTTTTAGTACTGTGTGTGCTTCTTTAAAAGAAATTTTGTCTCTTAAAGAAAGCCTCTTTGCTCTTTCTATTTCTGTTGCATCAAGCCAAATCTTAATTATCTTTGGATTTTTCTTGACCAGATATGGTAAGGTCCAAGAGTCAAGTACTAAATTATCTTTGGTATTAACTAGTTTTATTAAAAACTTATCAAGCTTTTTATCTAAAAACTTACTCTTATCTCTTTTTTTATCAAGACCGGAAAACTCATACCAGCCGTTATTCATTTTTGTGTTTTCAATTTGTATTTTATTTTCTGGAATACCGCTAGCGAACTGATTAAGGATATCGGAGGTGTGTATGTGCTTATATTTAAGTTTTTTAGCCACAGAATTAACAAGATAACTTTTACCTGAAGCCGAAAAACCACAAATTAATACTATCATAAAAAAAAGATATTTAAAAAGATTTAAAAACTGCTTTATTTCTTAATATTAATATGACTAAAAGTTATAAGATTGTATATGCAATAAATGCAGACGGCTTTGGACACGTTACTAGAAGTATCCCTATTATAGATCATTTATTACACAAAAAACACAATATAGAAATTATCACAGACAAAAAAGTTGCAGATTTTTTACAACACAAATATAAACAGTTAAAGATACACATTGTTCCACAAGTATATTTCGAATACACAAACGATAGTGTCAAGGCATTTAAAAGTTTTTTTAAATGCTTTAATAAACACAATTTTAATAATCTAAAGAAAGCCACGCTACTTATTAAAAAAATAAAACCAGATATTGTTATTTCTGATCTGGAGAGGTATTCTTTGTGGGGGGGTAAGTTTCTAGAACTACCAACCATTGAAATTGATAATCACGCAACTATCTTTAGAGGAGACGTTGAATTCAAACAGAAAGATGCGGCCGATTTCTTACAGGCAAAAAGCGTTTCTAAGTTTGTTTATCCTTTTGCAAATTTTTATTTTGGATTGTGCTTTTATAGAACACAAATAACTAAAAAGAACACAGAAGTATTTGATCCAATATTTCTTGACGATATAAAGAAATACAAAGCAAAAGACGGAGACTATATACTTGTATATAATAGATTTATGGACAAAGCAAAGATGGTTCCAACTTTAAAAAAAATTAAAAATCAAAAATTTGTTATATTTGGGTATAATGTAAATAAGATTGATGAAAATTTAGAATTTAGAAAAGCAAAACCAAATTTATTTAAAGAAATTGCAGAAAGTAAGGCAATTATAACTAATGGTGGGCACACTTTAATCACTGAAGCGATCTATTTCAAAAAACCAATATACTCCATACCAATAAAACATCAATTTGAGCAGTTAACAAATGCATATTATTTAGAAAAACTAGAATATGGTCTTTCTACAAAGAAAATAGACGCAATAAACCTAAGGAGATTTATAAAAAACATTCCTTACTATAAAACAAAATTAGAAAAACACAAATATCAAGACAAAAAATATTTTTTAAAAAGACTTGATGAAAAAATAAATGAGTTAATTACAGAATCAAAAACCAAACTTTGATTCTTTCTTTCTGGTTGTTTCTTTGTTTTTTGCAGCTTCTTTTTTTAGATATTCTAGATATTTTGATCTAAGTGCTGTGCTTTTGGTATTTTGATTTAACATAAAATCATAGGTCTTTTCTAGAAGATAGTTAGACTCTAATACTTTTGGGATAATCACTAACTCTGCACCAAGCTCATAGAGCTTATAGGCCTCTTTACGGGTGTGTGCTCTTGCAAAGATTGGTAAGTCCGCATTAACTTTCTTTACATTTTTTATAAATCTTGCTGTTGTATCAAACTCAGAAACTGTAATTATTGCAAGCTTTGCGCTTTTTATGTTTGCTGCATTAAATACATCAGGATAATTAATATCTCCACAAATGCCACTAATTCTATTGTGGTTGATACCAGAAATTTTGTCAGGATTAAGATCAACTAAAACTATTGGGTTGTTTGTTTCTTTACCTAATAATTTTATTATGGCGTCGCTTGTAACGTCTGCACCAACAATTACTAAATGATTTTCTATATCTTTAGAAACGCTATTTAAAGAATCAATCTCTTTAGTGAATTTTTTGTTTTTGTCTAGATTAGAAAAGGACTTTATAAATTTTAAATATAACTTTTGTTGAGAATTGATAATGTATGGCGTTAAAAGCATAGACAAAGATGTTGCAATAATTACTGCACTGTATTGCCCTTTTGTAAGTTGTAATAACGAAAACCCCTGAATTGCAAGAATTAAAGAAAATTCCGAAATCTGCGCCTTATAAGTAGAAACTCCAAGAGCTATCTTTGAACCATACCCCGAAAATAAAACAAATAAAAAATGGATGATTGGTTTAATTACCAAAACTAAAATCAATAATATTATTAATAACAAAAGATTATCAGAGAAATTAAAAGATAATTTCATGCCAAGAGACACAAAAACAATTGTTGTTAATAGGTTTCTAATGCCGGAAATTTTGCTGGAAATCTCATAATTATAAGGGTATATAGAAATTGCAAGACCTCCAAAGAATGCGCCGATTGCCATTGGAAAATCCAGAATTACAGAAATTAAAATAAATAGAAAACAACTGGCTATTGATAGCATGAAAAAACTTTGATCTGATTTATACGCGTTTTTTATAATATAAGGGTATATTGTTTTGTTTAAGATTATTGCTATTACTACTAGTAAAGCTGCTTTAACAAAAATAATGCCGACTAAACCAACTGTTAGGTTGCTTATATTTTTTAATAAAGGTATTGCTAGAATTGCGATTAAGTCTTCGACTAATAATACCCCTATTGTTAGTCTACCATCTAGAGAGTCCATCTTGAAGTTATCTAATAATATCTTTGCTATAAGCATTGTAGAACTAAAAGAAACAATAAATGAGAAATACAAAGCTTGAATAAAATCAATTGCTAAAAGGTTTTTAAAAATAAGAAAAACTAATAATGTAATTATTATATTTGCAATTGGAAGAATGATTAAACCGAGATTGATTTTTTTTAGTTCATCTAAATCTGTACCTAGTCCAACACTAAATAGCAAAAATGCAATTCCTATTTCAACTAGTAAAGCAATTTCTTCTGTATTGGTAACTAGGCCTAAGACCATTGGTCCAATTAAGATACCTGTAAGAATAAATGCAAGAAGAGGTGGCTGCTTGAGTTTTGTAAAGATATAAAGCATTAAAGTTGAAAAAAGAATAATTATTCCAAAACTTAATAGAAAAGATTGTATCATTTGAGTTTTTCCTTTTTTAGACTTATATTTTATTATACTGGCACTGTAGAAATCCTTTTTAGCAGATCAAAATTGTAAATGAAATAATTTTTTGATTTCTACTTAATTTTTCTAGATTATATGTTAATACTTTTAGGATAACCTGCTTTTGCTGGTTATCCTGTTTTGTTGCGGTTACAAAACCACCTGTTGTTCTCTTGATTGCAGATATTACTGATTCTACAACTGATCTTTTATTATACGATTTGGTTCTAAATCGCTTCATTGCTTTTATTCGGTTATCAGACGGTGTCTGATAACAAGGCAACTTACGAAATGGAATATGAACTGTAATATTATTATTCCAGCAGTATTCGCGTAACTCTCTAGAATCATATCCTTTGTCTGCTAAAGCACGAACTATGTTGTGCTTTAATTTATCGAGCAGGGGAATAAACGATTGTGTATCGTTCTTGCGATGCGAGTTCGTGCATATATTAAGTACAAGTTTTGTATTAGTATCTACAACAATACTTGTTTGTGTAAAATTTTTATAAGGTGGTCTAATCCCACATCTGTTTAGGTAATAATATGTGGGATTAACATTCACAAAACCAGTTGAATCAACAGCAACAATTAGATCTTTGCTGTTGATAAGTTTGTGACAAGCCATTACTAGTTTTTGGAAAACGTCTTTACTTATTCTGCTTACAAATTTTTGCAAAGTTGTAAAGTGCGGTAGTTTCTGGATTCCAAGCATTCGTAAAACATTAATGTCGTTTAACAATTCTGTTAAACGACGATATGAGCATCTGTGTCTTTCTTTTAAAATCAGTAAATACACGTGAACAAAGTTATTGTAAAGCTTGTTAGAGTACTTTGAAAAATGAAAAGGCAGTCTAACTTCGCCAAAAACTCGTTCAACTTGCTTGAAAAAGGTATTAAAACTTATCGGTTGTAATATATTTAACATAAATTCTCAAAATATATATGTCGAAAGACATATATATTTTTTATGTTACCTAAAAATTAGGAGTAATAGAGGGTTTCTACAAACCCTATTATACTAAAGATTTATTTATAAATCTATTCTATAAATATATATTATATTAAATCTTGGACAGAGGTTAAAAAATGTATACAATTAAAGACACGTTATCGGATTTTTTAAAAATATCGCAACTTAATTCTAATTGTGAAGAATTGCATGTTACTAGGGCATTTTCTAAGAAGAACCTTACTAAGATATTAGCAAAATGTAAGAGACTAAAGACTATTACTATTTCTAACTCAACAAACGAGAGAATTAGTAAGGCTTTAAAGGAATTTATTAAGAAAAAGAACATAACTATAATCTTGAGAAAAGAACAAGGCAGACCTATTGATATTAAGGTAGAAAAACTGCAAAAAATACTTCGCGAATACAAGGACTACAGCTACCGCGATCTTGAAAAAAAGCTAGGCATTCCAAAGAGCAAGATACACTATTTAATCAAATACTCAAAAAGAAGAAAAATAAAAGATGGAAACAAAATCATCTATCTTAAATAAATGATTTTGTTTTTTTGCTTTCTGTTTTAGTTACATGGCGAATAACTTTTAAATAGGGTGCCTTCGTCTGTTAAACAAGCGTAATAATTGTCGGCACCATAATTTACATCCATTGCAACATTATATTTTAGTGGGACACTAATAGTTATTCTTTTGGAACCTTCTGAATCTCCTAAAGGATAAATAGCTAACGCATTTTCTGTTTCGCCGTGTGCTGAAACTCTAAACGCATTTGTGTTAATATTAACATTCTGAGATGCCATCGAAATTCCGTTCTCTTGAGGAGTCCCCCCCATAATAAATGATGTACCATTGGTTCCAAGAGTTACCCCTGTATTTCCTTCCATTAATATTTGTCCATTTTGTCCTTGACTTAAAATATTTAATTGGCCATTGCCATTTTTTTCAATTGTATTTACTTTTAATAAGTTTAATACTAAATTTGTTCTTGCTTCTTCTAAATTTGCTGTTGATTTTTCACTTAAAGCCTGCATTGCTTTACCGGTTGTAACCACTGTTGTTAAAAATAGGCCCATTACTAAACCTACTATTAGACAGATAACTGCCCAAATAATTAGTGATTTGTTTTCTTTTTTTGCCATTTTAATTTCCTCCTATTATTAATTTAATATAGATACAATAAAACGAAAAATTTATATATTGTAATATAAAAATAGAAAAAAAGAAGTACTTACTGTACTCCGTTCATTTGTTCTTTATCTTCTGATTTGTTTTTGCTTTCTGCTTTGGTCTTCTCGTTTATCTTTTTTAGAATTACGTCTTCTTGCTTTTGAATGTTTTTTATTCTTAAGTCCATTGTTTCTTTAAGGTCCTTTGTGTCTTTTAAAACATCTTCTTTATCAGATAAGATAAAAACATTCCCTACGCCTTTATAGACCTTCTTCTCTTTTGTCTTTTCTAATTCCTTTAATGTGTTTTCTAAAACATTCATTTGGAATTGTAATTGCTGCTTTTGTTGTGTCAAAAACATCAATTGCTGTCTGTACATATTTACATTTTCACTCATAAATCCACCTCATAAGTTTTTTTAATCAATTCTAATAGATTAATGTAATTGTTTATTGTTGCTTTGTAGGCTGTTATATCTTTTGCAAGAATTATTATTTTTAGAGTTTTTGTTTTGTTGTCTATTGTAATCTTTGACTCTGATCTTTTAAAGTCTTTTCTAGACATCTCAATATCTAAAAGCTCTTTAAGCTTTTTTGGATTTCTTGTATTGATTATTAATTCCTCTTTAATAATGTAATCAATCATGCCTTTTCCTCTTTTAGGATTTTAAAAGAAAATAAAATTTCTTTTTTGATTTTAAAGACAACCTCGCTTTCTTTCTGGCTTGCCTTTATTTCTGAGTCCTTGTCTGTTTTTTCTAGAAAGTAAAAAAACTTGCCTTTGGCGTTTGTGCTTTGTATCTTGTCTTTTGGGCCCTTGTAAAAGACATCTGTTAAAAGAAAAGACTTATCAGGAAAAAACTCCTTCTGCTTTCTTTTGTAAACCATTAGCTCAAGATTTTCTTTTTTTTTCCCAACTATAAGAAGAAAATCATCGCCAAGA
>DAOOON010000014.1:1360-4099 GCA_035387745.1 archaeon | reverse complement strand
TAGCTCAAGATTTTCTTTTTTTTTCCCAACTATAAGAAGAAAATCATCGCCAAGATAGTTTGCCTTATTAAAGAGCTTTCCTAGCTGAGATTGCCCTCTTGGTATGTGCTTAACTTCTGGAAAAAACACAGACAAGTATTTACAAAATCTTTTCTGGGAGATATCTGCATTTCTTGAAGTTGTGATTAACATCTTTTCAGTCAGCTTTTACCTTCTTAACAATTGGTGCTCTTTTCTTGTAAAATATTCTACCAGAACAACTTTTACATTTCTTGCTCTCTGGCATCTCGTTATAAACTTCATTACATTTACCACAATAGTACATAATTTCACCTATTGCCCTGTTGTTTTAAATTTATATGCGCCGCCAGAAACCTTTGTCTTACATTTTTGACATTGATAGATCCCGGTTGCTACTCTTTTAAGCTTGTCTTTTGTTCCGCAGTTTGGACAAACTTTTTTGCTTTTATCGTCTATTGCAAGTAGATATTTCTTTCTAATACCTACTCCGCCTCTAACTCCGTATTTTCCAGTCTTACCAACTTTTTTTGTACTCATTGTTCCTCACATATTTTGTTTTTTATTTCTAAATATTTTTTTGAAGCTATATCCATCATTACGTTTATGTCTTCAATCTTAAGGGTTCCGTTTCCTCCCCCCTTATGATAAGCAACAACATTGCTACCCACAACGCCAAGAGTAAATCTTGTGTCGCTTGCAAGATCTTCAACTTCTGTTGCATCTGCAAAAATCTTGTTTTCTGTTTTCCAGAAAGTAAAGGATGCTGCTATCTTTTTTGTGTCAATATTTAGTTTCTTGTCAGAATACTCTTTATTGACAATGTTGTTATTCTCATCAAGCTTTGGAATCTTACAATCAAGTAAGGCTGCCATTGCCGCATATTGTGCTGCATCAATCAGATTTCCATCTGCATTTAAGGCATAACAATCAACATAGACTGTAAAAGACTTCTCGCCTGTAACAATGTTTAGGTCTTTAAAATCTACACATTCTGAAGACCTTATTACTCTGTCTACGATTCTTCCGTACTCCATTGCATCAATGCTTGGTGGGCCCGTATCGATGTCAGCTGAAGCAATTCCAGACATCTCTAGGTTTAATACTAAAGACCCTTCTTCTGGTGAATCAACATAAGGCGTTCCAACTGCAAATTTTACTCCTGCAATTATTTCGGTGTTTCCTAGTTTTACCCAAGCTGAACCATCAGCAGATTTCATAACATTTCTTTTAATTTCTATATTTCTAGAATCTAAAAGGCCTCTATTATCAAATCTTTTTTCTTCTTGCAATAGTTTCTTTGCTTTGTCTGCTTTTATTATTTTTAAAATATCAATGTCACTCATTGTATTTCACCTTCCACTGGATATTTCTCTAGAAGTGCTTTTTTCTGAATCTCATAGACTTTCTCTGCACCTTTTAAAGCAGTTTCTAAAATCTTTGAACAGTCTTTCTTATCTACAAAACCGTCCATCTGAAGAAGCGCTAGTTCTTTTTGTGGCATTAAAAATGCACAAGCCATATCTACTGCATCTTCTGTGTCTTCATCTTCTTTATCAAGATCAAGAACAATTTGCTTGTTTGCTCGCCCAGCTGCAACTGCACTTATTATTCCTCTCATTGGTAGACCAGCATCTGCTGCGGCAAGGCTAGCTGCAGTTAAAGCTGCAACTCTTGTTCCTGCATCAGCTGAAAGAATCAAAACATTAACATCAATCATGGTGTTAGGGAATTGATCAACCATTACTGCTGCTTCCAGAGCATGACCAGAAACTAGAGAAATCTCTTTGTCTCTTTTTCCTGGAACTGGCGATTTCCTTTCAGATACAGAAAATGTTGCCATTCTGTATTTGTAGTTTATTATTGCTTTACTTGGATTTGCTAAATGTTTTGGTAAAACTGGCTTTGGGCCATTAACTGTTGCTATCACTATATTTTTACCCCATTCTAAATAACAAGAACCCTCGGCATTCTTTGCTGTCCCTAATTCAACTTTTATGGGACGCAATTCATCATAAGACCTTCCATCTGGTCTTTTTACATTACTCATATTTTATTCTCCTCTTTTATTGATTATTTTTTAAGTATTCTTCTATAGTGTTTGTTAGATTTGATTTTTGGGAATTAGTTACAATTAAAGAAAGCGCTTTCTCTAGAAGATTTCCATTTTTTGAAACATACCATATCCAACCGTTTCTTCCAACTAAGATATTTGAAGAAGTATATTTCTTTAAAATATTTAACATTGAATCGTTCTTTCCTATTATCCTTGGAATCTTAACTGAAGAAACCGAATAGATTAATCCATCTGGAAGAATATTAATATTATCTAACTCAGAAACCTCAACACCATCCACGCCTTTAACTCTTGCAAAAAGCATTTGTCCAATCTTTAATTCTCTAGTTATCATTGACTTTGGAAAGAAACAATCGCTATGGGAATTGACATCTATGATATAACCGTTTGCTGTAACATTTCTTACAACACAAACTACGGGATCATTCTCTTGTGGAATGTATGGGCCGTTTAAAGGCACAATAGAAACAAAATCATCAGTTTCGTTTAACAATCCCAATACTGAACTATATATTTTATTTTCCTTAATGAAAACATTCTCGCCGACTTTCTTTCTCTGGTCTGCGATTAGTTCTCCAGGAATTACTATTCTTTTCATAAAATCACTCTCTCTACTGTTTTTCAACATTAACTATAACTGAACC
>DAOOON010000014.1:0-1260 GCA_035387745.1 archaeon | reverse complement strand
TCGTCTTCTTTCTTTCTTGAAAGATTAAATTTAAATTTTCCTGCCTCTAGAGCATTGATTATTCTTTGTGGTGGTATTGGAGTCATCTCTTTTGGGTCATGAGCATTTTTTGCTATAAAATCAATAATCTCATTTTCTCTTCTTTTAAGCATTTCATTTCTTTGAGCGGTTGTTAATTGAACATCTCCGTCAAGTATTATTTTTTTTGCAATCGTTAGAAAATCGCTAGTTTGAAAAACTTGTTTAACAATTTCTTCTGAAGCTAATTTCCCTTTTGCTGAATCTGCATAAACTTCTTCCATTGCAAAAATGTTATCGAAATTAACATCTGCTTTTCCGTGCTTAAAATCCCAAGCAAGATATGGATCCACTAAAATCTCAAAGTGATGCCCATCTCTACTATACTTTGCAAGAACAGCGTCGTCAAGCTTTACCATAATTTATCACCTATAATAATTTTGAATATTTTTCTAATGGAACAACGGCATCAGTGTTACCATTGTCTGTTACGTTAATTACTTCTATGCCTTGAACATTTAGCTTTTGTTTTGGTTCTAGATTTAAAGATATTGCTTTTATGCCTATTGTCAATGCATCTTCAAAGCTTAGATTTTCTTTATAGCTTTTTTCTAAGTAATCCATTAATTTTTGTCTATTCTGACCAATTGCTAAAGCCTTGTAAGCGGTTATTGCACCGCTTGGCTCTGCTTCAAAGATGTGCTTTCCTAAAGAATCGTAACCTGCAATAATAAGAGACACTCCAAAAGGTCTTCCCCCACCATATTGTGTATAATATTGTATCACTGAAGCTATCTTTTTAACAAGAGTCTCAACCTCAATTGCTTGGTCATAATAAGTCCTATTCTCTTGAGACATTTGTCTTGCAAAATCAACAAGCCTTCTGCCATCGCCTATTAGGCCTGCACAGGTTGTCCAGATGTGGTTATCAATTTTAAATACTTTTTCTACTGAGTCTGGAATTACAAGACTTGAGTGTATTTTTTTGTCTGCAATTATTAATATTCCTTGTTTATAGATGATAGCTACTGCGGGGCTTCCTTTTTCTATAATTTTTGAAGCATAGTCTACTTGGTAGAGATGTCCTTCTGGACTAAACATTGTTGTTGATCTATCATAGCCAGCTGCTGCCGCGCCTAGAGAATTTGGTATCAAATTATATTCACCTTTTTAGAATTTTATAAATATCATATTTAAATATATAAAACAATAGTTTATCTAATATATATTATAGACAAGAAG
>DAOOON010000013.1:0-18861 GCA_035387745.1 archaeon | reverse complement strand
ATATCTTGAAGTAGCAAAGAACCTAGTAATAGACTATGAGCTAAATCCACATCTTCTTCAAAGACTAAATATTAGTGAAGACGAAATTAACTCTCTTTTCTCAGACAAAGAAGCAAGAATGCAGAAATCGTTATCTGAATATTTCTAGAAAGAAATATAATCTTTAAATTTATCTTGGATTTTCTTTTTTGTTTTGTTGTCAATACTTGCAAGCTTCTCTAGAAGCTGCTTGTATTCCCTGTTAACGTCAATTGGTTCTGCAAGGATTACTTTAACAAACAAAGAACCATGAACACCTCTTCTGTTTGGATCAGGAACGCCTTTTCCTGAAACTTTAAAAGTAGTTTCTGGTCTTGTGCCTATTGGAATTGTTAAATTAATTGTATCTTGAATTCCTTTAATCTTAATCTTTGTTCCAAGAACTAAATCACTATAGATTATTGGAATCTCGCAATATAAATCATAACCAAGTCTTTTAAAAAAATCATGCTCCTTAACAAACACTTGAATAAATAAATCGCCTGCTTTTCCCTCATGAACATTTCCTGCACCTCTTAGTCTTACAACATCGCCATTGTTAACGCCTGCAGGAATATCCAAAGTAATGTCTGTTGTTTTTTTTACGTAGCCTTTGCCAACACAAACCTTACAAGGATCAGAAAGGATTGTTCCGTGACCTTGACACTTAGAACAAAGCTGCTCAATTGCAAAAAGACCAAAAGGCGTCTGGCGTCTTAGCATAACCCGGCCTCTGCCGCCACAGTTTTCACAAGTTTTTCTTGCTTTTGACTTTGAACCAGTGCCATCACAAGCAACACACACAATATCCTTATCTAACTTTATTTCCTGCTTACCGCCTTTAACTGCTGTAACAAAATCAATAGTAATTCTTGTCTTTAAATCTAGTTCTGCCCATTCTTGTCTTTTGCCTTGCCCTCTCATGTTTCTAAAGCCAGAGAAATCTCCAAAGATATCTTCTCTTGAAAAACCAAACCTAGAAAAAATATCAGAAAGATCAAACTCAAAATCATCTTCTGAAAAATTAGAATAATTAAAACCGCCTGTGCCGTTGTATGAGCTCTCACCAACCATATCATATTGCTTTCTTTTATTTTCATCACTTAGAATAGAATAAGCATGAGTTATTTCTTTTAATTTCTCCTCAGCATTTGGCTCTTTAGAAATATCAGGATGATATTTTTTTACAAGCTGCTTATATGCAAGCTTTAGTTCCTCTTGAGAAGAACTTTTCTTAACTCCTAATATTTCATAAAGGTCTTTTGCCAAAATTCATCAACTCATTGGTTTACTTGTCATCAGTTGTATAATCTGCATCTACTGTTTTACCATCATCGTTTTTATCGCCATCAGATTTTGGTTCCTCTTGTTGTGGTGGTGCTTGTTGATAAAGCTTTTTAGAAACATCATAAAGCTTTGTTTGAAGAGCAGTTGTTTTCTCTTCAAGATCTGTTGCATCACTATCAATTGCTGACTGAAGATCTGTTTTTAGTTTTTTGATTTCCTCGATATCCTCAGGAGATAACTTTTCCTTTGCTTCCTCAAGAACAGAATCCACAGAATAGATTAAAGACTCTGCTTTGTGCTTTACTTCTATTCTTTCTGCTGTCTTTTTATCTTCCTCGGCGTGCTCTTCAGCTTCTTTTTTTAATCTCTCGATTTCTTCTTTACTTAGAGATGTTGTGGAAGTAATTTTAATTGTTTGAACTTTTCCTGTACCTAAGTCTTTTGCAGAAACATTTATTATGCCGTTAGCATCAATATCAAAAGTTACTTCAATTTGAGGAACACCTCTTGGTGCTGGGGGAATACCAACTAATTGAAATCTTCCAAGTGTTAGATTGTCCTTAGCTAAAGGCCTTTCACCTTGAAGCACATGAATATCAACTGCTGTTTGGGAATCAGAAGCTGTTGAAAAAATCTGAGACTTCTTTGTTGGGATTGTTGTGTTTCTTTCTAATAGCTTTGTAAAAACTCCGCCCAGGGTTTCTATACCAAGAGACAATGGCGTAACATCAAGTAATAAAACATCCTTAATCTCTCCTTGAAGAACAGCACCTTGAATTGCAGCACCCATAGCTACAACTTCGTCAGGGTTAATGGACTTATTTGCTTTCTTCCCTGTAATTTTTTCAACCAAATCAACAACCTTTGGAATTCTTGTTGAACCGCCGACTAGAATTACTTCATCAATTTTAGAGATGTCTAGCTTTGAATCAGCAATTGCTTGCTTTGTTGGAATCTCTAATCTTTTAAAAATATCAGAACACATATCCTCTAGCTTTGCTCTTGTTAATTCTAGATTTAAATGCTTTGGACCATCGGCTGTTGCTGTAATATAAGGAATATTTATTGTTGCTTTAAGAGTTGTAGACAACTCAATTTTAACTTTCTCTGCTTCGTCCTTTAATCTCTGCATTGCCATCTTGTCTTTTGTTAGATCAATTCCTTCTTTTTTCTTGAACTCTGTTGAAAGATAATCAATAATCTTTTGGTCAATGTCGTCACCACCTAGACGGTTATCGCCAGCAGTAGACTTAACTTCAAAGACTCCATCAGATAACTCTAGAATTGAAACATCAAAAGTTCCGCCACCAAAATCAAAAACAAGAACTGTGTGAGCGTGCTTTTTATCTATACCATAAGCTAAAGCCGCAGCTGTTGGTTCATTAATTATTCTTAAAACCTCTAGACCAGCAATCTCTCCTGCAGCCTTTGTTGCTTTTCTTTGAGAGTCTGAAAAATATGCAGGAACTGTAATTACTGCTTGTGTTATCTTTTGACCAAGTTGCTCCTCAGCGTCCTTTTTTAGTTTCTGTAGAATGTAAGCAGAAATCTGTTCTGGAGAATGATCTTTACCCCCAATCTTAACTTTTTCGCTTGTTCCCATTTTTCTTTTTATGGAATATATGGTGTTATCTGGATTAACTACTGCTTGCCTTTTTGCTAACGCCCCAACAATTATTTCACCATTACTTAAACCAACAACTGAAGGCGTTGTTCTTGAGCCCTCGCTATTAATTAGAATCTTTGCTTGTCCTGCTTCAACTACTGAAACTGCAGAATATGTTGTGCCTAAATCAATACCTATTACTTTACTCATTTTTATCACCTTTATTATTTTTAAATATTCCAACAATTACTTTTGCTGGTTTTACTAATCTTTTGTTTTGAATGTAGCCATCTTCTATTACAGAAATTACTAGATTGTTTTGCTTCTCATCTGTTACTTCTTGTTGAAGAACACAATCGCTTGTGTTATGATCAAAAGGCTTTTTTAGAATTTCAAGCTTTTCAAGACTAAACCTTTTTAGAATGTTTTCATAACTTATTAATAGATGATTAAGAGAATCTTTGAAACCTTGGTCTTTTTCTGTATCTATTGCTTTGATTAGTGTTTCTCTGTAGCCTAAAAACTCAAAAAATATTTTGCTGGTTTCAGAGAAAAGAATATCTCTAGTCTCTCTTTCAATTCTGTTCTTATAATTAATAAAATCCGCTTGAGATCTTTGAAGAAGTTCCAGATACTCCTTTGAAAGCTTATCTTGCTCTATAAGTTTTTGCTTAATCAAGTCAATTTCTTCTTGGATTGTTAAATCTTTTTCATCTCCATTCATAGATATACCTTAATTTTTTAATTTTTAGTAATTCGCGCAAGAGAAAATTACTATTCCCTTTGCTCTAAATAGATTAATGCTACAAAAGTAATAAATGCTTTTTGCCAATTGCTTTATAAATTTTTGTTTTTTTGGGCCTATTTTGAGGGAAAATTAGATAATCTCAAGAGAGATTTCTTGACCTTTACTATTAAAGGCAGAAAAGCAATTTGCCGCATAAGGATGGTGGGCAATGATATTTATGTCTTTTGTGGAAAATAATCTTAGATCCGCTCTTGAAGGATTGGCATTACTTGAAGGGTGGGAATGAACTGAGCCTATCACAGACATAGACATTGGCACAAGATCAAGACGTATAGTTGATGAATTTCTGCTACTGTGAGTTGCTGGAATAATATAGATGTCATCAATTAGTTTTTTGTCCTTATCGCCAACAAGCATTCCACTAAACTCATTTGGAAAAGACGCTTTTGCTAGTTCCATGATTGATAAAAGCACTTTGGTTTTTATTTTCCATTTTTCCATATTTTTCACCTAAATATAAAATAAAATTGTGGGTAATATTAAATAAGACATAAGAAGCAATTTATTTTTATTATAAACTATTGGCAACAGACCTATACAAAAAGACAAAATTATTAAAAAAAAAGAATATATATTTGTTACAAGAACTATTAACCAAATAGAAAAAACAATAACGCAAAAGATTGTTGCTTTTCTTGGAAGACTTTTAATTGCCTTTGAAATGTTAGAAAAAGAAACAAGCAAAATAAAACAAGAAAGCGAAACTACAAAAAGAAAAACAAAACAAAGAAGAAGGATGTCTGGAAAAGAAAGTGCTGGAAATGCCCCCTTCTCTAGAAGAATAGAAACAAAGCCAAGCCTTGATTTTCTAAAAAGCGCAGCCATAAAGAAATAGATTAAAATAACAGAGAGTAGTGTGCTTGAGAGAAGAACTTTTCTATTATGTTTAGAGAGCTTCTCAAAGAGTACTGCCGGAAAAATCTGTGCCATGCCTGGACTTAGAGAGGGCACTATTGCTATTACTGAAGAAAAGAGAGAACCCAGAAATGCAGAAAAAATCGCCGGTTTAAATTGCACTATTTCTTGGACAGGCGCAGAGTCGCTTTTGTCTACTGTATTATCAAGAAAAGAAACGACTAACATCGGTAACGCAAACAAGCCAAAGATGCATGGCAAAAGCGGCTCGGAAAAGAAAAAATTGTATTTTAAAGTGATGATGCCCAGAATACCAGAAAAGATAACAACCATAAGCGCTAATGGCCTATTGGAGTCCGAAAAAACAAGATAGAAAAGAGTTACTAACAAAACCAAAAAAATAAAAATATAAAAATTAGAGAAAAAAGAAAAGAGAAGATAAAAAAGTGGCAAAAGAAGAACCGAAAACAACGAACCAAAAACAAATCCAAATATATAAGGAAGGATGCTTTGGTCTTCTTGCTGTCCGAGATTTAGTGTAAAGTTGTCTGCCGTGGGTGCGTTAAATAGAAGTAAGGGTACAATGCCTGCAACCGTCATAGAGGTGGCAAGAGAGAAGAAAAAATAAAAACTTGAATACATTAAAGAAAAAATTCCAAGTAAAAGCAAAAGATAAGAAAGAACATTAAGATGAAAGCTTGGAATCAATCCCAAGACAAAGCCAAGAAGCAACCCAAAAACAATCTCCAAGAAAATCATGAATAATCGCCAAGCTTATTAAAATAAAACTTGTAGGCGATGATCTCTGGAGAATCATAATAATATTCAAATCTTGCTTTTATTGTAATTTCTGTGTTTGTTTGCTTTGCTTTAATTAATTTATCTATTATTTGCTTTGCAGGATTAAAATAAACCCCAGAAATACAAGCAAAAGAATCACATAGCTTAAAGAAAAGAACATTTGATTTTGTGTCTAAAGATTTTAGATTCCCAGAAACTATATAAACACCTTCTTTTGCGTCTTTAGATAGAAGAGAAGAAATTGAAACCGCCGAAGCTTCAAAAAAATACATAGTTGCCAGAATTCCAAGCAGCCCAAAAACACACGCAAAGATAATTATGGCGCGTAAATCTTTTTCAAACATTTCTACAAGTCTTATTTTTTCTTTTTCTTTCTAGAAATGTTAGTATCTTTTCTGGTTTTTATAACTTTCTTTGGTTTTTTTTGTATTTTTGAAGTTTCTAAAAGTGTTTTAGAGTTATCACAAAGAAGCTCTATAATTTCTGTTGGCTTTCTAGAAATAGAGGTGGCAAGCCTTATCGAAACTATTGATTTTAAAGGATATTTTTTTGTAGTCTCGATAGTATAAATCTTTCCTGGCCTGTGAAACACATCTAGTATTCTGACTTGTATGTTTCTAGGAGAGGTTATTATTACTTCTCCATAAGTTGTACTAAACAACACTCTTGAAGAATAGAAGAACGCAACTAATACGCAAGATAGGATAATCATGTAATTAATATTTGTGATATACCCGACTACCAAAAAAAGAATTGCAAGTATAATAAAACCAGAACCAATAAATAAAAATTTATTTCTGTTATATACAAACTCTGGAAGAATCAATAAGCCATATAAGAAAAGCAAACACACTAAAAGAACCTTAAGGAAAAGATTCTTTTGAATGAATAAGCTTACGAATATGCTGGCTATGAAAAATAGTTGAAATAATAGATATTTACTATTCATGTTTATCTCTTTATTCGTTAATATAAATAAATGCAAGATTTACGTCTGTAAAACTTGTCGAGTTTTCTAAATTTTCTAATGTAGAGCTATAATCTTCTAAAGTAAGATTAAAGTCATCAAAGTTTTTATTGACATAAAGGTTCAGTTGTAGATTTGTATCATTAACAAAATAATCTATCTTCTCAAGCTGTGCAATTGAACCTTTCATAGAAAAGATATCTAGGGTTCTGAGTTTAACCTTTGCAAGTGCTTTGTTAATGTCTGTTGTGCCAAAAACCGAATTTGCAAAAAACAATGTAATTATAAGTACAAAACCTATAATTATTATAAACTCCAAACTAATCTGTGCTTTTTTATTCATTTTTTTATTCACTTATAATTGTGATGTTACCATCTGCGCCTTTTTCTAAAATTAATACGCCTGTAAATCCAGGACCAATTTTATTACAAATCACAAAATTTTGCAGTTCTAGTTTTCTATAGAATTGGTCGCAAAATCCTTCTGGATTACAACCAAGCGGAATTGGCTGCTGTTTTGATATTGTTATATTATAATCTAGAATCTTTGCTTGAACATTACAATCTAAAATTGTGTTTTTTGGCAAATAAAAGTAATATTGCTTTTTGCCATATCCGTCTTGAGAAGCCAGTTGCTCAATATTAATTGCCAAGTCTTCAACGCTTTTTTTTGAAACTATAATCGCCTGCGTGTCTTGTAAGACGTGTTCTGAAAACTCGATAGATGGCAGAATCATTGCTTGAAAGAACAATAAAAATATTGCTAGTAGTACTATTACTTCTATCGAGAGCTGTCCTTTTCTATTCATAAATATCACTTTTAAAATATTATTAACAACATATATGCAAGAAGGACTGCTGGAGTAAATGATAGCGTCTTCTTTAAATATATTGTATTCTCCACTAATCTATTGTTGTACATATCTTTTAAAAATGTTATGTCTTCTCTAGATAATCCGCAAGCTTTACTAGAATCGATCTTTAAGCCCTTATAATAAGTCCCTAAAGCCATTTCTTTTATTTTGTTTAAGAATTTTGGCTTTTTTAGTATTATCTTTTTATTAATATAATAGTAGTTATATACCGGGAGATCCCCTTCTTTTAGTTCTGCTATTGCCTTTGTCTCAAGCAGCACTTTTTCTTTTATGTATCTTAGGTAAATCAATAATATTGAAATAAAAATAACAAAGACAGAAACATCTAGTAAAGTGATAAGCAAATCGATTGTTAATTTGTGTGTTGAAAACAATATCGCAAAAATAATTAGATATAGTCCTAAAATCACATAATAAAATCTAAGTTTTATCTTTATTCTAAATATTAAAAAGGTAAGAACAAAAGAAATAGCAAAAATAAAAATAATATTTGTGATATTTAATAATGATATTAACAGATTAACTAAAACCACCACCATTATTGAATCCAAAAGTAATATTAAGTTTTTTCTTGAAAAAGTCTCATTTATAAGAGCTTTATAGTGTTTTTTCTTAAATAACAGATATTTAGAATATATAAGAATCCATGGTAGAACCATAAAGGCACTTGTTACAAATAGGATTAAAGAAAATATAGGTAAGACTTCTATTTTTCCTATGCCAATATCAAACAAACCAAGAGTGCCTTGCATTGTAGGGATTATTGCAGATATAGCAATAAATAGCTTTGTGTCTCCTCCTGCAATCACACCAAGTTCCCAGAGAACTAGAAAAAACACTAAAGAGATAATTATTGAATATAATAATGTTAATAATAAACTATAGTTTTTAGAAACTAAAGCAAAAGTAATATTATAAGATATTCCAAAAACTAGAAAAAACAAAATAAGTTTATTTGAAATAGTTCTAGTTTTAATATCAGAAAAAGAAGCAAGCACTAAAAATAAGAACACAAAAAAAAGTATTAATTCTGTTACATAAAACATGTTATCTTATTTTATAGATTTATATAGTGGTTAAGATATTGTCTCTGTAGTTTAGTATTTTTGTTTTAGCAAGAGATACTAGAATGTTTAGATTTATTATCATAATTCCTGTAATAATTACTAGCATTACTCCAAAGACAATTATTACTAGATACTCTAAAGAAACTTGTGCTTTGTTATCATCTAGTAATTTTTTAAACATATTTTTTCTTCTTTTATTTGTCGCATCATTCGACAGTACACTCTGGCGCGGGAAGTGTTGGTGCAGAATATGCGTTACCCTTCTGAGCCACTAAAGACATATCGTATTTATCTGGTGGTAGCGATAAGCCTGTGATAATTACTTTATTGTTGGTTGGCGCCCCACAGTTACTTATATTTACGTCTCCATCTATTACTACACAATATTTTGTTACGCCATTTGTTACTGATTCGTTAATAATATATGTTGCATTAGCATCAGTACAAGAAACGCTAATAATTGTTGGCGGTATTATGGTATTTGTTACTAGTTCTTGATAAGATCCTGTAGTGTCTTCACTAGTTTGTTTGCTACTATTGCTTGTACCAAGAAGCACACTAACAACAATAACAGCCACAAGTATAGCTGCACCAATAAGAATTAAATATTCCAATGCCCCTTGGCCTTTTTGTTTTAGTTTCATTTTTATCATTAAATAAGTTTATTTTTTTAGTTGTATCCCTTTAAAAATAAAAAAAATCCTGTTTAAAACAGGATAAAAATTTATTCTCCTTTAGCAATAATGGTGTTGGATGTTGCTGTTGCTCCGGATGATGCAGTTGTAAATAACGAAATCTGATAGGTTGCATTTGCGGAACTACAGACATCTTCTCCATTAAATGCTTGTGTAGACTTCCCGGCATCTAGAACTGGCCGTGATGTGTTTATGTCTCCATTTACCATAAGGTTTACGTCTCCCCCATTATGCACATAACTTATATTTAGATAATTTTCAGAATTACAGTCTGCGGATTGAAGAACCGAACCAATTGCTGTTCCTGCAATTGCACTGCTTATCCTTTCTCCGCCTTCTGCAGTATCTTTATTACTGGATGAACCCATACCTACAAGTAATGCGATGACAATAACTGCAATTAATACAGCACCACCGATTAACAAAAGGTATTCAAGTGCACCTTGTCCTTTTTTATTAAACTTCATTTTTATTCCTCCGTTTAATTTTCATTTTTATTTTTTGGATATATTTAATTTCTTAAATATATTTTATTTATTTTATTTAATAAAATAATTATTTATTATTGTTATAGATTATGTTTATATACCTTTCTGTTTAGTTAGCCAAACCAAAACACTATGCTTTGTGGCTTATTTATTGGCTTTAAAAGAGGCTAGTTTGTACCTGAAACTATCTTTCTAATATACCCAAATATCGTTGTACTGTTATTCATAGAGGTCTGCTTAAGATAATAACCAACAAGAAGCGCAGCTAAAACTACAATGCCCACAATCAATAACACCTCTAGACTTACTTGCCCTCTTCTGTCTTTTAATAGTTCTTTAATTTTCATAGTTTATACTGCCTCTATTAGTATTCCAGATATCACCGCTTGTGATACCATATATATTATAAAAGAAATAATAACCATAATTGGAAAGAAAACAACGGCATTTGTAAACTTGCCTTGCCTCATCAAACTAACAATAACTGCTGCTGCGGCAACTTCAATCAATAAATAAATATCCAGTAAAAACGCTAAAGATTCTTGAGTGGCAGTCGCGGTTGCTAAGGCGCCTGCTGTTGCAACGCCAGCTGTTGAAGATATAGTTGTTAAAAACTGAGTAATAACGTTTGTCAAACCAAAAATAAAAGGAGCAATGACTGCGCCCGCAGCAAATATAAAAATTACTTGCAGCATGGTTTTTGTTACTCTTTCTTTTTTAATTCTAAACATCTGTTTTGTGTCATTTGCAATCTCTTCAAGAACATCTGCAAGCTGTGCACCAGTCTTTAGGCATTCTTGAATTAAAGTAATTGTTCTTCTAACAATTTTAGACTCGATTCTAAGAGCCATGTGATCTAAAGACTGCGCCATGGTATCTCCCATTTCAAGTCTTCTAATAACTTCATCAAACTCTTTTGAAAGGGGGCCAAAGTCTGCAGAACTAGCTTCTCTTAAAGCATAATCAAGAGAAGAACCAGATTTCATGGTATCTGCAATTAATCTTAGCGCCTCGGGCCAATATTTTTCTATCTCATCAAGATTTTTAAAATACAAATAATATGGAATTCCAAAACCAAGATCAAGAAGAATAGCAAATAATAAAATTCCAATCTTTGCGTTAATTAAAAACGCAAGAGCGCCAATTAATACAGAAACAATTAAAACTATTGCAAACCAATATGATGCTTTTATCTTTAGTTTTTGTGAATATAGATAAATTTGATATCTGTCCATCATTTCTTTTAATTTTGCCATTTTCTTAAATCACATTTTTGGTTCTATCATCTTTATGTAATATGTAATAAATACAAATATTGCAGGCATTACAATTACATAAATAATTGCAAGCAATGTCGGCGTTAGGATTCCTGGAAGGAAAAGCTCTCCGCCTTGTCCAATTGGAGCATTAGCAATTGAACTTAATATTGCTAAAAATACAGGTAAAACAATTGCAATAAAAATAAAAATAATACCAAAGAAATTCATTTTTTCTCCAAATTGCTTTGATGCTTCAAGTAAATCAAAAGATACAGAATCTGCAACACTATCAATACTTAATGAAAGATTACCACCAGTATTTAATGTTCTAACTATGTGAAAAATTGCAATATTAAAACTTTTAGATTGGCTTCTTAAAGCCATGTGCCTTAATGCTGTTTTTGTGTCTGTTCCATTTTCAATTTCCATGATTGTTCTTGACATCTCTTGAGAAAGAACACCATAATCGTTCTTTGCAACAGATTGTAAAGTTTTATATAAACCAATACCTGCTTGTAATTCTGTTGAGATGTGTCTTAGAACATAGGGCAATTCTGTATCAATCATTATGCCTCTAAGCCTTGCTTTTTGCATAGGCGAAAGATAAGCAAATGAAACAACAGCCAGTAAAAATATAAATATCAGAATAAATGGCCAAATTATCAAAAACATTGGATTAATTATTGCAATTATTCCTAGAGTTAAAATTCCTATAAATAATGTTACAAGTAAAGAATAAATTACTGATAAAACTAGATGCTGCACAAGAGTTTTTTTAATATCTGCAGAATACAAATAAAATGCAATTTTTCTTCCTATACTTCTTTTTATTATAGATTTGACAATATAATTAATAAAACCCGGAACTGCCTTGTATATCTTTACTGCGCCTTTATCAAGTTCTGATGCAGAGTTTTCTAAAAGTTTGGCTTCTGTATCAACATTAAGTTTAGCCAGCTTTCCTTCAGATATTATGTCTCTAAGTTCTTTTAAGTGACTTTCAGAAACATTTCCAGAAACGCCTTTTGCTCTGTCTTTGTCTTTAATCTTTGAAACAATATTTTGTATAGCGTCAAGATCTACTTTTGAAGCACTAGAGTCATCTTTATCTAATTCTTTTCTTAAAATTTTAAGTCTTTTATCTTCTTCTGGCATTTTTTAGATCACTCATTTTTTTTACTATTATTAGTATATACTTCTTGCACAGTCTTTGAAACTTCATTTATGCTTCTTATATTATTTTTAACTAATTGATTTATAAGGCTTATCCTTTCTTCTAAAATTCGCTTTATATCAGAATCTCCGTATTTTGTATACATTTTAATAATATCAAAGAACTTTATTGGCTCATTTGTTCTTTCAAGATTATCTGTTTGTGGATTCCATCTAAATATTATGTTTGCTTGAGGATTATTTTCAAAAACACCCGTAATCTCTGCAATCTCGACTATTCTTCTGACTAGCCCTCTTGATGTATTCATTCTTTTTTCAACAATAATAAAATCAAGGCCTGCAAGCATTAGCATAGGAACATCCATTGGTGGAGACGTAATTCTAACAAGAGTTTCTCTTGCAGAATTTGCGTGGATTGTGCCCATACAACCATCGTGACCTGTATTCATTGCAGTAAATAGCGTGCTTGCTTCTAAATGTCTAATTTCACCAACTATTATTCTGTCTGGTCTCATTCTTAAAGTGTTTTTTACAAGAATTTCAAGAGTCAATTCTCCTGTGCCTTCTAAACCAGGAGGTTTTCCTTCAAAACGAATAATGTGTTTAATTGGTAATTTTAATTCAGCTGTGTCTTCGATGGTTAGAACTCTACTAGAGTCTGGAATAAAATTTGCAAGAACATTAAGTAACGTGGTTTTACCAGAACCTGTGCCTCCAGATATTAGAATGTTTGCTGGCTTTGCGCCAAGTCCTTCAACAACAACCCACATAAACGCAGCAACTTCTAAATTGATTGTTCCAAAGTTAACTAGGTCTACTATAGTATATGGATCCTCTCTAAACTTTCTAATGGTTATTGTAGAACCATCAATTGATGCAGGAGGAATGGTGGCATTAACACGAGAGCCATCCGGAAGTCTAGCATCAAGCAAAGGATTAGATATATCTACTCTTCTACCAAGAATTCTTGCGATTTTATCAATGATATTTTGTATTTCATCATCAGAATAAAAAATAATATTTGTATACATCATTCCATAGTCCCTGTGATAGATATATACTGGCTTTTTTGGGCCGATAATCATGATTTCTTCAAGCTTACTGTCGTGTATTAATGTATCAATTACTCCATAACCCACCATTTCTGTAACTACTGCCTTAGCATAGAAGTCAAACAAATGCTTTGGAACATTAATTTCTGGGGCGTTCTCTAGAATTTCTAAAATCTTTTGATAATAGATATTTTGTCTTTGTTTTGGATCTCTGATTTTATAAGGGTCTGTAGAAACAAGCCTTGTGGTTGCTTCTTTTAAAGTATTTATAATTAGTTTTTGACTAGGCGAGGGCTTTGGAATATTTGTTTTATAATAAAATAATGGTTCATCCGGAACTCTGTAGACTTCTGTGTCGCCATACTTTGTTATAACGGTTCCTGTTCTTTCCCATTTAGAAATTAAAGAATCTGCTTCTCTTTCATCTTTTATATCTCCCATTAAAGACTTTAAAGATTCTGGAGATTGCTTTGGTGCGACTTTGTTTAATTCTTGAGAGACAGAACTAAATGCATCTTTAAGATTATCGAGCTTTGGTTGTTCTTTTGGCTTTGTTTCTGGATTCGAGGTAGTGGTTGCTGATGCGGTTTTTAGTTCTTCTTTTTTTATTTCTTTTGGTGGCGCCTCTATTTTTTTATCATTACTTTTATTTGATTTATCAATATCTTTTGCCATCTGGGCCTTTAGTTCATCTAGATATGATACCAATTTATTTCACCTATTCGATTAATATTATTTGAGACAATAATGCTTCTAGTTGTATTCTGTCATTTGCGCCTTGCACTAACCTATAATTAAACTCTGCAATCTTGTCTATTATTTTTAATTTTTTATCTATTGAAATTTGATTTTCAGGATATGCAATAATTTTTTTATAGATGTGATTGATTATGTCTTCTCCCGACAACCCGTGATCAAACAACAAAGTTTCTAGTGTTGTTCGGGCCTTTAAAAAATCTTTTGTTAGACAAGCATCAATTAAATTGATAATGTCTTGTGGCTGAGCAGAGTTAGAAACAATATAAATATCTTTTTCAGTTATGTGTTCACTAGTTGAAGCGGCAGTCTGTAAAAGATTAATTGCGGTTCTTAAATCTCCTTCGCAAACTTCGTTAATTGCGGCAATTGCTTCTTTGTCTATTTTTATTTTTTCTTCTTTAACAATATATTCTATTCTGTCTTTTATATCTTCTTTTGTTAAAGGTTTAAACTTAAATAACGCACATCTGCTTTGTATTGGCGGTATTAGTTTAGAAGAATAATTTGCATTTAGAATAAACCTAACGGTGTTTGTGTATTTCTCCATGGTTCTTCTTAGAGCCTGCTGGGCTTCGGGAGTCAAAGCATCTGCTTCATCTAAAAATATAATTTTAAAACTTGAAGTTAGAGCGATGGTCCTGGCAAAATCCTTTATCGCCCCTCTAACAACCCCAATCCCTCTTTCATCGCTTGCATTTAGCTCTAAAAAATCTTGAGAATAGCCATCTTTAAATAATTCTTTAGCTAGAGCTATAGCACAACAGGTTTTCCCAACTCCTGGTGGACCTGCAAAAAGCATATTTGGAATTGACTTGTTTTCTACATATTTCTTAAGCTTAGATACCACGTGTTTTTGCCCGGAAATATCGTCAAGCCTTTGTGGCCTGTACTTTTCTGTCCAAGGCGCAGATGCTGTAATCATAATTATACCATTATATTCTATATTATATATTATTTAGCTATTCTAATAGTCTATCAACTTCTTTTTAAATATATTCTTTTAATATTCTAAACCATTTAAAACTCTTTTGTACTTAATATATTATATTAAAGATAGTGATATTATGAACAAAACTCTTAAATTTATTTTATTCTTCTTATTGTCCTATGTTTTAGCACAAGGATTATTTTATTTTTTAGCAAAAGAAAACTTCTTTACTAGCCCGATGTATATCCTTTTACCAGTTGTCGCGTTCTTTGGATTGTATTTTGTAATGCCGATGGTCGAAGAATACACAAAATGGAATAAGTGGACGCTTTTTATTCTTTTTATTGTTATAAGTGTTCTGTGCTATGTTTTAATTGTTTATATTTATGTTTATCAAATTTATATAATTTTAAATAATATGAAAATACCTAAAAATCTCGAGATATTAAAACAGCTAATGTCTTCTTCATTCTTAGGTTTTATTGTTTCTGGGGCTATAGGAATCATTGCACACAAAAAATAAAGGCACTATGAAAACTATTTTTATTAAAACCTTTGGCTGTACTTTAAACCAAAGAGACAGCCAAGACATTGTTTTGGGAATTAAAGAAAGCAAAGATGAAAAGAGCGCAGACATTATAATAATAAATACTTGCGGAGTCAAAGAACAGACCGAAACCAAAATCTACAAATACATTGTAGATCATCAAAAAGAATTTTCTAATAAAGAACTAATACTAACTGGTTGTCTTATAGATATTGATTTTAGTAAATTAAAAGAACTTCTGCCAAAAGCCAAAATGTTTGGAATAAAAGATAAAGCGAAATTAATAAAATATCTTGATAAATTTAGAAATCTTAAAAAAAAAACAAAAGCCGAGATTACAAAGACCCTAATTATTGCTAATGGTTGTCTTGGCAATTGCGCTTATTGCGCAGTTAAGTTTGCAAGAGGAAAATTGAAAAGTAAAAGCAGCAAAGATATTAAAACCGAAATTGAAGAAGCAGTAAACAACGGAGCAAAAGAAATACTTCTAACAGCCCAAGATACTGGATGTTATGGCCTTGACATCAAAACAAACATAGCTTCTCTTCTTAAAGAAATAATTACAATTCCTGGAGACTTCAGGATACGCCTAGGCATGGGAAACCCTCAACATTTTAAAAATTATAAAACGGAAATCTCTCAGATTATGAAATCAGAAAAAATGTATAAATTTTTACATGTGCCAATGCAGAGCGGAAACAATGCGGTTCTTAAAAAAATGAATAGACATCATACAAAGAAAGAATATCTTGATTTGATTAATTACTTTAAAAAAAACATAAAAGGCTTAACACTCGCAACAGATGTTATTGTAGGCTTTCCAACAGAAACTGAAAAGGACTTTCTAGAAACTGTTGAAGTGCTCAAAAAATGTAACTTTGATATTGTAAATATTTCTAGGTTTGGGCAGAGAAAAGGAATAGAGGCAAACAATTACAAAGATTTACATGGCAGAATAAAAAAAGAAAGATCAAGACTTGTTACCAAAATTTGTGCAAAAATAGCTCTTGAAAAAAATAAGAAACTTATTGGAAAAACAAAAGAAATACTTTTAATAGAGCTTGGCAAAAACAACACACTAATTGGCAGAACAAATAACTATAAGCAAGTAGTTGTACCAAAAGACAAATTAATCTTAGGCAAAACTTCAAAAGTAAAAATAACTGCTGCAAAACCAGGATATCTAGAGGCTAGACCTGTTTTTTAGTAAAGGTTAATTATTTAAAAAGAATTCTATTAATATATTATATAAACTAAGTAATATATATTAAAAAATTAGAAAAATAAATGGGGAATTATTATGAGTATGGATATTGCAGTTGCATTTAAAAAATATGTTAGTAATATTAAGCTTGTTTTTGCAACTAGTCTTTTATTAATATTTACATTATTTTTGGTTAATCCTTTGTTTAGCCTTTCAGGGGGAAGTCTAAATCTAACTTATGAACTGCTAAACCAGGATCCATTAATTATTATTTTAACGCTTGTGGCTTTTATTGCAATTGTCTTTGCATATACTCTTCTTCAAACCATCGTAGTATATAAAATGGGAAGAGAATATGATTTTGAAAATAAAAACTCTAGAGAAATAAAAAAACCATTTATTGAGCTTTTAAAATTCAATATTTCTTTTTATTTATTATTATATGTTGCTCTTTGTATTCTTTTTGATTTTGGGTTAGTTAATAATGTGTTTGTTAACATCGCGTTATTTATAATAACTCTATTGTTTTGGTTTATACCACAAATAATTATTATGGAAAAACAAAATGCAGAACACTCTGTTTTTTTAAGCTTAAATTATATCAAGAAAAAGCCAGTATACTTCGTTTATCTGTTTGTAACAACGTTTATATTAACACTTTTTACTTACATTATTGATATAGTCTTTGGAGTATTCGCTGGACCAATCATTGCAATGGTTTTTTTTGTAATGTTTGTTATACCTTTTATTGAAATATTAAAGACAGAAGTATATCTTGATAAATATGATTTATTAAAGCCATTTAAATAATTAAAAAGAGATAAAATATGCAAGTAATAGATAAGATCGACAAATACATTATAGAGCAATTAGCAGCAAATGGGCGAGTATCCTTTGCTAATATTGCAAAAGACATTAATCTAACAGATGTCGCAATAAAGAAAAGACTTGATAGATTAATGCAAAGAGGAATAATTAAATCCATTACTGCAGAGATTGACTATGAGATACTTGGCTTTAATGAAAAAGTAGAAATATTAATTACAATAGACCCTTCAAAACAAAATGACATTATTAAAAAACTAAAAGAAATGGAAGACATTAAAGAAGTTGTAGAAGTCACTGGAGAATACAACGTTCTTGCAAGAGTCATGGCTCTTGATAAAGGCGACTTAAAGACTTTGCTTGACAGCATCTTCAAGATTGACGGAATAACAAAAGCAAGCATTCTGACAATTTTAAAAGAACATAAAAATAGCAAGAATCTTCCAAGAAAGATTTTACAAACTACTTTCTAGAATAAAATGGACTTAATAATTTCAGAGAAAGCGATTGCAGGAAAAAGGATTGCAAGCATTCTCTCAAACAACAATTTCACAACAATAGTGGAAAACGGAGTAAACTGCTTTTCTTTTAATTTTAATGGCAAGGATACCCTAGTTATCCCGCTTAGAGGGCACATCAACACTGTTGACTTTGTTGGAGACAATAACTACTGGAATATTTATACTCTTGATCTTTTAGCAGATAAACAACTTACATATCTTCAAGTTGAAAAAGGAATTATTTCTAGCCTTAAAAAGAAAAGAGACAAATTGGAAAACATTATTGTTGCAACAGATGCGGACAGAGAAGGAGAAGCAATTGGTGTTGAAGCTTACAACTATGTTATTGAAAATAATAAAAACACAAAACTTCATAGAGCGTATTTTAGTGCTTTAACAGAAAAAGAGATAATTGATTCTTTTAAAAATTTAAGAAAAGTAGATTTTAATTATGCAGACTCTGTGTTTGCGCGTCAAGAAGTTGATCTTTTATGGGGCGCAATACTTACTAGATATCTTTCTGTAGTATCTAATAGAAAAGGAAAACTTTTCATATCTGCTGGAAGAGTTCAAACGCCTTTACTAAACTTTATTGTAGAAAGAGAACTTGAAAGACAGAAGTTTGTACCAGAAAAATATATTGAAATAATTGCAAATTTTGAGAAAACTAAAATTAAGTTTTCAGGAAGCCACAAAGACGGAAAGTTCTTTGATATTGAGAAAGGCAAAAAAATATTTGAAAATATAAAAAATGAAAAGACTGGAATTGTTAAAGCCGTCTCTAAAAAAGAAAAAACACTTAACAGACCAGAACCTTTTAACACTACTAGCTTTCTTAGAGCAGCTTCTTCGGTATTCGGAATAAGCACTAACCAAGCAATGAATATTGCAGAAAGCTTATATCAACAAGGTTTAATAAGCTATCCGAGAACAGATAACACCGTTTATCCTGCAAGCATTAATCTTAAAGAAATAGTGGAGATTGTGCTTCAAGACAAAGACTATGCTGCGGTTGCTAAAGAAATCTTATCTAAACCAATACACCCATCGCGCGGAGAAAAAGAAACAACGGACCATCCGCCAATCTATCCTGTTGGTTATTCCAATAAACTTGCTGGCGGAGAAAAAAAAATATATGATATGATTG
>DAOOON010000012.1:17176-21071 GCA_035387745.1 archaeon | reverse complement strand
CTTGCACAAAAATTAATGCAAAATACAAAAAATATTAGAAATATTGCAATTATTGCACATATTGATCACGGGAAATCCACTTTAACAGATAACTTAGTTGCAACAGCTGGACTAATTTCAAAAGAACTAGCTGGTCAACAAGTATTTATGGATTCTTATATCTTAGAACAAGAAAGAGGAATCACAATTAACGCTTCAAACGTTTCTGTTCCTTGTGAAATCAACGGAGAAAAATTCTTAGTTAATATTATTGACACTCCAGGTCACGTTGACTTTGGTGGAGATGTTATTAGAGCTATGAGAGCAGTTGATGGAGCAGTCTTAGTTGTTGATGCTGTTGAAGGGGTTATGCCTCAAACAGAAACTGTTCTAAGACAAGCATTAAAAGAAAGAGTTAAACCAGTTCTATTTATTAACAAAGTAGATAGACTAATAACAGAAATGAATGTTGCACCAGAAGATATGCAAAAAAGATTTGTAAAGATTGTAATGGATATTAATAACTTAGTATCTAAAAACGCACCAGAAGAATTTGCTCAAAAATGGCAAGTTAATATTAAAGATGGTTCTGTTTGTTTTGGTTCAGGATATCACAACTGGGCATTATCAGTTCCAGCAATGACTAAATACAACATAAAATTTAGCGATATTGTTGATTACTGTAAACAAGAAAAACAAAAAGAACTTGCTCAAAAGATTCCAGTAAGTGAAGTATTCTTAGAAATGGTTTCACAGCATTTACCAAACCCTATGCAGTCACAGAAATACAGAATTCCAATAATATGGGGTGGAGACATGGAAACTGTTGAAGGAAAAGCAATGGCTGAATGTAATCACTCAGAAGATAATATTGCAATGATGGTTACAGATGTTGTTCTTGATAAACACGCAGGAGATGTTGCTTCTGGAAGAATATATATGGGAACAATAAAGAAAGGAATGGATCTTAATGTTCTTGGCGCAGACAAAACTGCTAAAGTTCAGCAAGTTGGTATTTACTTAGGTCCTGAAAGAGTAATCTTAGATGAAGTTGTTGCAGGTAATATTGTTTGTGTTATTGGTATGAAGGAAGTTTATGCTGGTCAAACATTATCTAATAAAGAAATAAAACCATTTGAAAGCTTCATGTCAGATGTTGAACCAGTAATGACTGTTTCTATTGAAGCAAAGAACAGTAAAGATCTTCCAAAATTAATTGAAGTTGTTCATAACATCACAAAGGAAGACCCTAACATTAGAGCAGAACTAAACCAAGAAACAGGAGAGCACTTGATTTCAGGTATGGGAGAGCTTCACTTGGAAATTACTCAATATAAGATTGAGAAAGATAATAATATTCCAATAACTGTAAGTCCTCCAATTGTTCTATATTATGAAACAATACAAAAAGAATCAGAAACAATAGAAGGCAAATCCCCAAATAAACATAACAAATTTAAGATTTCTGTTGAACCAATTGCTCCAGAGATGCTTGCAAAAATTAAAGCTATGAAGTTTGATGGTAGAATCAGAATAAATAAAGATGTTGAGATACAAAATAAACTTGTAGATGCCGGATTTACTAAAGATGAATCAAAGAATATTTGGGCAGTACATAATAATTGTATTCTAATCAACAGAACAAAAGGTATTCAAAATCTTTTCGAAACTAGAGAACTTGTAATCGATGCGTTTATGGATGCAACAAAAGAAGGACCGGTTGCTAAAGAAAAGGTATCAGGAATTATTGTTAACCTAGAAGATGCAACTCTTCACGAAGATGCAATACACAGAGGACCTGCTCAAGTTCTTCCAGCAATCACTAGAGCAATCTGGGCATGTATTCTTTCAGCAGATTATACATTATTTGAACCAAAACAGAAATTATCTGTTTCTGTTCCTCAAGACTTTATGGGGGCGGTCAATAGAGTTTTATCTGGAAGAAGAACGCAGATTGAAAGAATAGATATGGAAGGAGATTCTTGTGTAGTTGTGGGAAATATTCCTGTTAAATCTTTAATTGGTTTAAGCCAGGATATGAGAGGAGAAACACAAGGCAGAGCAATCTGGACTGCAGAATATGCAGGTTATGAAAAGATTCCAAAATCAATTTTAATGTCAACCATAACAGAAATTAGAACAAGAAAAGGAATGGAACCAGAACCAAAGTCTGCAGAATTCTTCATGGATTAGAGACCCTTTTCCAAGAAAAATCAAAGGATTTTTCTGGGCTCAGAAAACTTTTGTTTTCTTGAGCTTTAAAGAAAAGTGCCTTCACAAGACAAATCACTTTATGATTTCTCTGTGCCAATAAAAACAAATTTTATTGTGCATCCCCAAAAGAACAGTTTGTTCTTTTCTTTTTTTTATATTTTTCTATTTTTATTTTATTTAAATGTCTTTCCGTGGTACACGATTTCTTGGACAACACACAATCAATTGGACAAAATTATTTTATTTGTCTGGGGACAAGCCAAAAATCAATTTCTCCAGAAAGGCCCTCAAAATAGACCCTAAAAACATGTAAGATATATTGGACAAATATCCAATAATAAGCTTTATATATCTATCTTACATATACATAGATAATTTTAATCTTAATATTAAAAGGGGGGAAGAAAAATGGCAGCAAAAAAGAAAAAAGCAGCAAAGAAGAAATAAATTTAATAACCTAGAAAGTAAAAAAGTATTTTTTTAATTAACACTTTTTTTACTTTCTTTTTTTTATTTTCAAAAAATCAAAAAAACTACTTTTTTAAAGACTTTTCATCTTATATATAATTATGATAAAACGAATTTTAGTACTTGCAAGCCAAAGAATTAAATCACAAGAAGCCATAGCTTTTTTTTCTAAATATCCTAGCAAATATAAGATTTCTGCGCTTATGTGTACTGATGAAAAACAATTAGAGCTTTTTAAAAAACAAATAAAGGAAATAAAGCCAGATGTTGTTTTTTTTCCAAGTAAAGAAGGCACAGACCAAATAATTGAAGAATTAAACACAAGATGTTTTTATGATTATACGCAATATGCTCAATTTCTAAAAGCAAGTAATTGTGATTTGGTTGTTTCTGATCTTACAGGAATTGATTCAATAAAACTAATTCTTGCAACAGTTGGAGAATACAAAGATATTTGCTTTCTAAATCTTGAGCCAATACTTTATTCTGGTAAAATTATAATTAATGAAGCACGAAACAAAGGTATAACTTTAAATTTTATTACTCATCAATTTTATTCAATAGATTTATTCCAAAAACAGAAAAACAATCTAGATAATATTAATAAAATAATATTAACTAGTTTTGATAATGAATATGATAAAGAAGAACTAATTAATTACACACATCCTTCTAAACCGTTATCAGAATTTAAAAAAATACTATACTATAAAAACAAGATGTGGCTTCCAAGGCATCTAATGGCATTTAGTAATTTTTATGATTTGGATTTAGACAAATTTGAATACTATAAATCAAACACTTCACAAGTAAGTGTGATATTACAACTGAATAATGGTAGTAACTGTATGATTAACACTGAAAATAATAAAGAGTTAATATTTGAATATTATTATCCAAGAAATACAAAAAATAGTAATAGAGATATAGAAAAAACAATAGAAATTAAATTACAAAAAATAAAAAGTACAGATATTCAATCTTTAGATTTAGCAACACAAGCAATGGCTAAAGGCGGTACTTATCCTATACTTTATCAAATGGTCTATGATCTTTGTGCAGAAGCTATATACAATAATAGAACAAAAGACAAGAATTTATTTTTTAAAGTATTTCAAGAAATACTTAAAGATAAAACCTTTTATTCAAAAAACATAAACATTCAAACTATCTTTGCTTTATATGAAAAACTAAAAATAAAAATCGAAACCGAATATCTAAAGAAAGAAAAGAA
>DAOOON010000012.1:14140-17076 GCA_035387745.1 archaeon | reverse complement strand
GAATTACTTTTTTCTTTTGCACATTCTAGCAGTTCTTTTAATTTGGGTGTGTCTGTTATTTGTTTAAGCGCATAATCCGGAATAATGTGTCCAAAGCAATATTTGTTTTCAAGATTAAAAGTAAAGCGATTAAATTTTGTACAGTAATGGGACCCACCAACACCAACTACTTCTTGCCAGTTATTTTTATCTTTTGTTTCTTTGTAATCATAATCTGAAATTACTTTTATCAATTCTTTAGAAACAAAATCACAAACGACTTTATCCTTCCAGGCCATTTCATTTGAACCAATTTCTACAAATATTGTTGGTTTTTCTAGAAAAGGCCCATGATGTGTTGCTTCTTGTTTTACCTCATATTCTAGAGCTCTTGGTTTTTTTAAATACAAATTCAAAAGCAACGCCCTAATCAAAATAGCATCAGTTTTAACAAGCGTTTCATCTATTCCTCCAAGTTCAGCTTTGCCCCAATTGCCAACAGAGTGAGCAGTTATTGAGCGAGGCTTGTTTTCTCCAAGAGTAGAGTGCCTTGAAAGAAAAATAATTTTTTCAAATTCTGTATCTGCTTCTTTTTCAATTTTAGAAATATCTTTATCACTCATATAAAGATGAGTTTTTTCTGTTAATGTTAAATAAATTTTATTTTTTTTATTCAAAAACCAAAGATTTTCTAATAATTTTTTAAATCCAAAGCTTTCAGTGGTTAATGTTTCAAAGAAATTAACAGCCGCAAGGTCGGTTTTTGAACAAATAAGCAAGATATTCATATAAATCAGCATTTTTTGTCTATACATAAATATTTGTAGAAACAATTTATAAACAGTTTACTAGTTATTATATTTTGGGGTCTAAAATGAACAACACCAAATTCTTAGATATTGTTATTTGCGGGCCGGACATGTCTGGAACAAGCACACAGATTTCTGATTTTATTAATTATTTCAAAGATAAAGGCAAAATCGTTAGAGACATAAGAGGCACAGAAATGGATCTTTTGTTTCATGCAGAGGTTTTTGAGAAATATAATAAATATTTTATGTCTCTAAAGGATTTTTTGAATTCAGATAATTTTTCAAAAGAAGAAAAAAGCAATCTTCTTCTAGAAATCTACTCTATTCTTTCAGGTTATCAAAAACAAGCAGATATGTTTGTTGCTTCCTTTAAGAAAAACAAAATTACAACTTATATCAATCCAAACTCTGCAGATATCTGGATAATGGAAGAACCAACAAAAAGAGGAGCGGGCCAAGTAAATAGAGTAATTGAACAGAACAGAAGCCAATTTGATTTTAAAGAAACAATTGATGGTTATTCTGCAGCTCTTGTTCATCAGGCATACAGAACCGATGAATTTTATAGAATTAGAAAGATACTAAGAGAAAATAATAAGATTATTATTAGAAGCAGAAGCGAAGAATCAGCATGTTATCAAGTATATGATAAGAAAAACAACACAAAAGGAATAAAACTAAAAGAATATCTTTCTCTTCCAGGTCATAAAATTGCTTTTGGGTTTCCACCAACACATCTTTTTGTGGTTTGCGGACCAAGATCCTGGAAAAAAGAAAAATATCTTAAATTAAAAGAAGAAAGAAGTAATGGAAGGATACTTGATGATCACGAACTAAACTCAGATTATCAATTGTTTGTAAACAAAAGATATGCTAGTGTTTGGCTTGACAAACTTTATCAAGAGGGCTGTAAAATAAATGGGTCAGAGTATCTCCCAGTAATCTATAGATTTAATATCTATGATTCTAAGGAAAAAGTTAAGAAAAAAATGTATGAAAAGTTAGATGAAATGCTTAAATAAGATTATTTATGAACAAAATTACAGAACTAATAGAAAACGAAAAGATTAGACAGCAAGAAACAGTAGAGATGATTGCTTCTGAGAATATTTGTTCTAAAGAGATAAGAGAAGCATGTGGTTCTGTTCTTACAAACAAGTATGCTGAAGGCTATCCTGGTAAAAGATATTATTCTGGCTGTGAGGTTGTTGATGAAATAGAAAATCTGGCAAGAGAAAAAGCAAAAGAACTTTTCAAATGTAAATATGCTAATGTTCAGCCGCATTCTGGTTCTTCAGCCAACCTTATAGCTTATTTTTCTCTTCTTGAGAAAGGGGATAAAATTTTAGGAATGTCTCTTGATAGTGGAGGGCATTTGACACACGGTTTTAAATTAAATTTCTCAGGAAGACTTCTTGAAAGCTATAGCTATGGAACTGACGAGAATGGTTTTCTTGACTATGATGAAATTGAAAGGCAGGCAAAAGAAATTAAACCAAAAATGATAGTTTGTGGTGCTTCTGCTTACCCTCGAAAAATTGATTTTAAAAGATTTAAAGAAATAGCAGATTCTGTTGATGCTTATCTTATGGCAGACATGGCACATATTGCTGGCCTTGTGGCAACAGATCTTCACGAGTCGCCTTTGCCTTATGCAGATATTGTTACTTCAACTACTCACAAGACTTTAAGAGGCCCAAGAGGTGGCCTAATTTTAACAGATAATGTTGAGATTGGAGAAAAGATTAACAAGAATAATTTTCCTGGCTTTCAAGGCGGGCCACTTGAGCACATAATTGCAGGAAAAGCAATTTGTTTTGAAGAGGCCTTAAAACCAGAATTTAAAGTTTATCAAGAGCAGGTTCTAAGAAACTGTAAAACCTTAGCAGAAGAACTTCAAAAATATGGATTTAAGCTTGTAACGAATGGAACAGACAACCATTTAATACTTGTAGATTTACGAAACAAAAACCTTACAGGAAAGAAAGCCCAAGAGATCTTAGAAGAAATAAATATTTCTGTAAACAAGAACGGAATACCAAAAGATCCACAAAAGCCATTTGTTACTTCAGGAATAAGGATTGGAACACCCGCAATAACCACCCGTGGCTTTAAAGAACAGCAAATAAAAGTCATTGCAGATTA
>DAOOON010000012.1:2136-14040 GCA_035387745.1 archaeon | reverse complement strand
CCGCAATAACCACCCGTGGCTTTAAAGAACAGCAAATAAAAGTCATTGCAGATTATATTAATCAAGTAATTTCGAAACCAGAAAACCAAGAGTTAAAAGTAAATCTAAAAGTAAAAGTAATTGAAATGTTAAAAGCATATCCAATAGATAAAATATGACTCAAAAATATACTGAAATAATACAGTTAGTTCATCCATTGTTTGATACATTTTTCGCAAGAGATTATGGTATAAAATTTAGAACACACCAAGATCTTTTAAATCACATAAACAATAACAAAGATGAATTGATTGCTATTAACACTACATTAAAAGCATATAAAAGAGCAATTAATGTTATTAAAGAAAAAAGACCTACTGCATTATTTGTTATGGTTCTCCCGGCAGAAGAGGATAAATTTAGTGGTAAAGAACCTGTTGCAGCTTATAATAAAGTCATAAAACAGCTAATTGAGCACTCAAAGGAAACACTTGGAGAAAGGGCAGTTGTAACTGATTTTCATCCAGAATATGCAGGCCACACAGAATATATAAAACCAGCATTATATTCAAAACTAAATAAGGATTTAAAAATTTCTTCCTTTGGAGAATATGGAAATGCTTGTGTTTCGGCTTGGTTAGGATATGCAAATGAGAAATTAATTAAAAAAGGATTTAATGTTAAGAAAAAAAATATTCTTTTTAATTATAGTATTAATAATACCTTTGCAGACAGAGAAGCAAAACCAACATATTTGGATAGAAAGATAATAAGAAAGCAAGAATTATACAAAAAAAGAACAGTAAGAAAATCTATTGCAAAATAAAAAGGTGAAAGATTTGGCAAAAACATTAGCAGAATATATCCGCGAACGCGAAAAAGATATTGAAACTATCTCAAAATCTATGCAAAGAGGGCTAAAAGATTTATTGAGTGCTCAAACAGAAAAAGAAATAAAAAAGCAACTAGATTATTTAGTTTTTTTAGGTAAATCTTTAGATGCCCTTACAAAAAAAATACAAGGCGCAGGTATTGGTGATAGAAATAAAAGAAAATTACTTGAAAAAATTAGTTTTGAGTTAAAAAAAGTTAATGCAACAAGACAAGGCTATGAAGAAGCTTTAACTTATCATCTTAAAGAAGAAATACCAAAAGAAAGGCTTAAAGAAAAAGGGGATAAAAAAAGAAAAGTTAGAAGAATAATTAAAAGAAAAGCAAATTTAAGATAAATATGGCAAAGATAATTGATTTTCAGAAAGCAAAAGCAGAAGTTAATAAAAACAAATCAAAAACATTAACAGTTTATATTAAAGAACAAGAAAGAATGATTGATTTTATAGGAAAAAGTATATTGGATACATTAAGTGAAGTATATGTTAGCACAACTATAGATGAAAAAAAATCAAAAGCCAGAAGAATAGAATCATTAAATAAAGCACTAAATGATATTATTGAAAAAATAAAAAATTCAGGAATAGGAAGAAAAAACAAAATACTATTAAATAACAGAATACAAGATCATTTGAATAAAATAGAAATGGTTAGAGAAGCATATCAAAGATTAATGGATTATTATATTAAAGAAGAAATACCGAAAGAAAGAATAAGAGAGAAAGGAGATAAGAAAAGAAGAGCAACAAGAAGAAAGAGTTTTGCAAAATAAAAGGAGTGAAAAAATATGAGAGCATATCTTGATATTATAAGAAACATTGTGGAAAAAGGAGAACTAAAACACAATAGAACAGGAATTGACACAATTGCTGTTGCTGGTTGTATGTTTGAACACTATATGTCAGAAGGGTTTCCGCTTTTAACAACTAAAAAAGTTCCTTTTAGATTAATTGCAAGCGAACTTGAATTTTTTATAAAAGGAATAACTGATAAAAATTGGCTAAGAAATGAAAATAATCATATCTGGGACGAATGGTGTTCTCCAGATGTTGTGCCTTATGGTAATGACGAAGAAACAAAAAAGAAAATGCTTGAAGAAAGAGAACTAGGTCCAATCTATGGCTATCAATGGCGAAACTTTGGAAAAAAATATCAATCATTTGATAAAGAGCCAACTGGTGAGGGGGTTGATCAACTAAAAAAACTAGTTGATACTCTAAAAACCAACCCGACAGACAGACGAATGATTGTTTCTGCCTGGAACCCTTTAGATATTAAACACATGGCTTTGCCACCATGTCATTATGGCTTTCAAGTAACAGTAATAAATGGAAAATTAAATCTTTTATGGAACCAAAGATCAGTTGATTCTGCTTTAGGTCTTCCATTTAATATAGCAAGCTACGGATTGCTATTACATCTTTTAGCAAAAGAAGCTAACCTTAAAGAAGGAAAGCTAATTGGTTTTTTAGGAGACACACACATTTATGTAAATCATGTTGACGGCTTAAAAGAACAAATTTCAAGAACGCCAGGGGTTCTTCCAAAAATTGAAACAGAAAATTTTACTTCTATTTTTGATTGGAAATATACAGATACTAAGATTATTGACTATAAACCACAGCCAACCATAAAATTTGAAATCGCAGTTTAAATATAAAGGAAAAGAGAAATAATGGAAAAAGAAACAATAATTATTGTAGCAATTGCAAAGAATTATGCAATAGGTAAAGACAACAAGATTCCTTGGCATATATCAGAAGACTTTAAAAGATTTAAAAGACTAACAACCGGGCATCCGGTGATTATGGGAAAAAACACATATCTTTCTCTTCCAATTAAACCACTTCCTGGAAGAACCAATATAGTTTTAACTTTTCCTGATGATTCTTGGAAAGAAGAAGGAATAACTATAAAAAATAGTCTAAATGAAGCAATAGATTATGCACACACTATAGATAATCAAGTTTATATTATTGGAGGAGCAAGCATTTACAAACAAGCAATGGAACAAAACTTAGCAGATAAACTAGAAATTACACAACTGGATAAAGAATACGAAGGAGATACATTTTTTCCAGAAATAAACACAAATACTTGGACGATTGTTGCTGAAGAAAAGAAAGATGGCTATTCTTTTATAACATATTTAAGAAAATAAATGGTGAAAAACATGATAATTGGTATAACCGGTTTTTTAGCTTCAGGAAAAGGAGCAGTTTCAGAGATTTTAAAACAAAAAGGTTTTATTGTCTATTCTTGTTCTGATGAGATTAGAGAAGAATGTAAGAAAGACAATATAGAGATAACAAGAGACAATCTTCAAAGAGTAGGAAATGAACTAAGACAGAAGTTTGGGGCAAATATACTTGCAAAAAGACTTGCTGAAAGAATTACTCTTCAAGGTTTTGACAAGAATTATGTAGTAGAATCAATAAGAACAGAAGGAGAAATAGAAGAATTAAAAAAACTTCCCAATTTTAATCTAGTTTTTATAGATGCTGAAGCAATGACTAGATACCAAAGAGCAAAAGAAAGACTAAAAGAGAAAGAACACATCTCAAGTTTTGAAGACTTTAAAAATTCAGAAAAGAAAGAACTAAACAGTAAAGATCCAAATTCTCAAAATCTAGAAAGCTGTAAGAAACTTGCAGAATTTACAATAAATAATAATGGAAGTCTAAAAGACTTAGAAAAACAAGTAGATGATTTATTATTAAAAATACAAATAAAAAATAGAAACAAACCATCTTGGGATCAATATTTTTTAAAGATTGCAGAAGTTGTTTCTTTAAGAGGTAATTGCCTTTCTGCAAGGTTTGGTTCTGTTATTGTAAAAGACAATGTAATAAAATCAACAGGATATGTGGGAGCACCAAGAGGCACAACAGATTGTTTTGAGAAAGGCTATTGTCTTAGAAGAAAGTTAGGAGTGCCTTCAGGTCAGCAATATGAGCTTTGTGTTAGTGTTCATGCTGAACAGAACGCAATAATAAATGCAGCAAGAGATGGAGTTTCAATATTTGATGGGGTGTTATATCTTTATGGAAAAAAGATATATCAGGGATTAGAAAAACCAATTGACGCATTTCCCTGCTTTATCTGTAAGAAGATGATAATAAATGCTGGAATCAAAAGAGTAGTGTGTTCAACAGCAGATGGCAAATATAAATCATTTGAAGTAAATGATTGGGTAGAAGATTGGAAAAAGAACGACATTATTGATGACAAAGAAAAATACGGAACAAAATATAAATGAAAAAGAGTGGGGAATATGTATATAAATAAATTATACCTTGAAAAATTAGAAACCCTTGAATTAGATCATTTAAAAAAATACGGTCTTAAAAAGATGTCTAAAGCAAAACTCAAAAAGCTTTTTAAAAAATAACCATCTAGAAAACATTTATATTTTCTTTTATCTATTGTATTATTATAATTAAAATGGTGGTAATAAGATGATTGGAATAAATACTAGAACATACCCTTATAGATTAGATTCTAAAAGTAAAGAGCCTTTAGAGCTTTATATTAAATTAACAAATAGCCAGATCAAGAAGATGTTAAGTATTGATTTAGTTATTGACGAAGATTTAAGTTTTAATTCTGTTAAGCCAATTAACACAGATTACAAAAGAATTGGCGAATTTAATCCTGGGCAAGTAAAGGAAATAAGATATTCTATTTATCCAGCGGTAGGTATATATCCCGGAACAAAAAAAATAAAGATAAGAGTCGGAGAACACAATAACGACTATAATGTTATAGACAATAAGACCGAAACTACGGTTACAATAACTGTGATCTAAATGCCTATAAATCCTAAAAAGCCAGTCAGGTATCTATCTAGTACTTCTAGATATATTAGCTCCACCAAACTTAAAAGATAGTTAAAAAATAATAAAAAAGATTTAAAGACAGACTTTAATTTTACAGATAGATATTAAGCGCTTAATTTCAGAATCAAAATTAGATAAAAAAAGATTTCTGAACTAAAAAAAGAAATAGTAGAATTACAAAAAAATATTATCAACTTGATGATAAACAGAATTCTAAAAATGCGTTTTCTGATTTCTGATTTATCCGAAATCTATAATTCTCTTTTGTTTAGAAGTATAATCCGAGATGTGAAGTTCATAATCAATAACCAAATCTATAAACTCTTCTTTTGCTTTTAAAAATAATTTATACATTTTTTCTGTGTGTTCTATTTTAATAGAAATATCTGGGTTTAATAAAGCCCTATAATCATATCCGAATTTTTGATATTTAGATAGTCTTGCGAGTTTAAAAGGGACATTTAGAAGAGATAATCTTGTTTTATATTTTCCTTTTCTATATCTTGCATTTACTATTTTCTTAATTAGAAATCTATTTGCAAAATCATAGAAAATTATGCTGTTTATTGATAGCTTTATTCTTTTTTTAAACTTCTCATAATCCATAGGATAATATTCTTTAAAACAAGTTTTAATTAATTTTAAAGGATATCTAGGGATAGGTATTTTTTGATTTTTAAATTTTGTATCTAAATAATATTCTGAAACCAGATGTTTTACACTATGCGCGAGTTCTGTACTATTAATATAATTATGAATGTGTTTATCCAGAACAAAATGAGATATAAAGCCTAATGCAAAAAGTTTTTCTTGTTGATTTTTTGCTCTTTCAAGTAATAATTTTGCAAAGCTATAATCTTCATCCATGGTTTCGTGAACAAATTTACTAAAATTAGGTTTTTTAGTTATGCTTCTAAGGCCAGTAATATAATAAATATCAGGATATGTAGCACCCTGTAGTAGATATTTTAAATCAGATTTTGAAAAAAGTTTAGGGTTTTCTTTAACTGCATCTCTTACAAATTGCATGTGTGCTAAAATTGCTGCCATATTCTATCAAAATTAAGCTCAAATAGTTTATAAATTTATTTTTTTTCTAGTTTTATCTTTTTAATAATTAGGTTTCCTGTAAATTCATTTTGCATGGTTTTCTGGCTTTCTAAAATGATAATTCTTTTTTTAAATATCGGAGTATCAAGAACAAGAGTTTCATATTCTCCCCCTTCTCCTGCAATATTTGTTTGGTATTTTCTATTTAGTTTTTTTAATTCCTCTAAATCTTTGTAATCAATTACTTTACCAAGCATTTCTTTAGAAAAACCAAAAGCAGCAATCTTACATATAATAAATTTAAAATTATTATCTAAAAGCAATTTTATTTCATCTTCTTCTTTCATATGCCAAAGAGGCGCAATCAATTTTAAATTCAGATCTTTACAGATCTTTTCTATTCTGTCCTTTTGATAATTGCTATAAAGAGCTCCAGCAACAATTCCATTTAATCCAAATTTTGCTTTAGCAAAAACTATTGCTTTTCTGAGATCAACAAGTTCTTTTTCTTTTTGTCCTTTTGTTTTAGTAACAAGAAGAGGTATATCTAAAGCAAAAGCCTGCATTTTTAGGAAATTAACTTCTGGTGTTTGAAACATATAGGAGTCAACATTCTCTGGAATTAAAGAGATAAGACAAGAGATCTCTTTTCTGTCCTTTTGTGCAAGCCATAATGAAAGATTAGAGTCTTTACCTCCGGAGAAAAGCACGCCAACTTTTTCTTTTTTAAAAGAAGAAAGATATTCGCTTTTTGTTTTAAATTTTTTAGCTTTTGCAAGTTTTTTAAGTGTTCTATCAGAATTACTACCGTATTGACAAGCAAGTTTTTTTCTTTCTGCAAGCCCTGTAGAGAGCCCTAAGTTTTTTGCAATTTTACGAATAATTATTTTATTTTGTTTTGAAGAAATAAAAAGCCTTGGAGGCAAAGTTAAAGCATAATCAATAACTGCTTTATCAAGATATGGGCATTTAATTGCTAATTTAAAATGTTTTACAATTGCCTCATCTCTATCGAGATTGTCCTTTTGAATATTATCAAGGCATTTTTTTGTTTCGGTCTTTTGATTATAAGTAGTAAATCTGCTATAGCCAGCAAACAGCTCATCAGAACCAAGACCTGAAAAAATTGTATCAATCTTTTTGGTTTTTGCTTTTCTAGAAGAGAGATAAATCGGAATTGCAATTCCCACAGAAACAGGATTAGTAGAATCAATTATATCAATAATCTTAGGAAGAATAGTTGAAATCTCTTTTCTGTCCGCAGAGATTATTTCAAGTTTTAAATCAAGTTCTTTTGCTGCTTTTTTTGCAAAAGCCAGGTCTTTGGCCTCGGTATTATCTTTAACATATGCAAAAAAACAAGTAAACTTAGCTTTTTGTTTTTTTAAAAGAAGAGCCAGAAGACAAGAATCAACACCGCCACTGAAAAGTAAACCATAGCTTTTAGATTTATCTTTTGTAAGATTTGCAATTGATTTTTCAAGAAGAAAAGATAGTTTTTCTTGCTCTTTTAATAAAGCCATATACTCATTAAAAAAGAAAACAAATATAAAGTGTTTTGTTCTTTTGTCTTTAAGCAGAAAATAAATATTTAAGAGGGAAGAATTATGTCACCAAAACCTAAACCAAAATCAACAATTGGTAGTAGAATAGGAATAACTGCAAAAAAGGTAGGAAAGAAAGTTGCGATGGGTGCACTTATTGGAACGCTAGCAGCTGCCCCATCTTATTATGTGGGAAAGAAAGTATATTCTGCAACTAAACCATCAATTGTAAACCAAAATATAGTTTTGGCAAAAGGCAATTATCTTTCTGAAATTAAATCTGTTGGTCAAAGAATTACTGAATTAAATACTAATGCAAAAAAAGAATATTCACAGAAGTTGTTAAGAAGTAAAAACAAAGAAATTAAAAGAAAACTATATTTTTATGATGAAAAACAAAATAAAATTGTAGCTTTAGAAATGGATGTAAAAAAAGCCACAGAGATAGAAAAAAAACAAAATGCAAACTTTGAAAGATTAGATAAAATTATTGAGAAGAAAGTAACTGAATTAAACAAAAACGCAAAGCCAGAAGAAGTATATTTTTGGAATGGAGATAAAATTTCTAAACTTGATTTAGGCGTTGCAAAATTAAGATACATATATGATAAATTATATTCTTCTGAGAAGGCACAGCTAGACAATATATATGCAGATATTGTAAAAGAATTAAAGACTAGTGACAAATTCTCTGAAGAAGTTGCGCTTAAAATGAAAGAACTAAACGATACAGCAAGAATTAATTATTTGTCTAGTTTATCTGTTGAAGAATTTGCTGCAAGATTTGGTAATAACCCTAAAGTAATTAAAGGATTAAACGAAGTAATAAAAAGTTTAGAAATCTATAACGAAGATTCAAAAAATCCAAGACAATCAAGAGAAGTTCTAAATTTTGTGCAGAAAGAATCTAAACTATTTGGTAATATTGCAGGTGTTGGGGCAGGTGCTGTTTCTGGCATTGTTTTATTGTCTCTATGGTCAAAGATAAAAGCATATTCTAGAAAAAAGAAGAAATAAGCTCAATAAAATATTTCTAAATCTCATAATTATGCAATCAGTTAAAGAGTTTTATAATAAATATCAATATCCTAAAGCTAACCAATATACTTCTAATCAGAAAAGAACAAATAAAAAGATAATATTAGGCATCCTTGAGACTGCTGGCCTTAAAGAAAAAGACCTAAAAGACAAAAGAATACTTGATGCAGGTTGTGGAACTGGCGAAAAATCTATTTTTTTTGCAAAAGCAGGAGCTAAAGAGGTTGTAGCAATCGACTTTTCAAAAGGTCAACTTGAAGAGTCAAGAAAGAAGGCAAATAAAGATAAAGTTAAAAACCTAGTTTTTAAAGAAAAAGACATTTTAAAATACCCGCTCGAAGAGCTTGGCAAATTTGATATAATAGTTTGTCTTGGTGTCCTCCATCACACAGAAAATCCAAAAAAATCTTTTTCACGAATTGTTGGGCAACTAAAAAGGAAAGGCATAATTATTATTGGGCTATATCACAAATACTCTAGAACCAAATATCGTTTACAGCGATTTTTTCTTCGTAATCTTGTTTCAAAAGATCCAGATAAAATAATAGCTTTTGTTTACAAAATTAACAAAAACCAGAAAGCACCAAAATCAACTCTTTATGATCGTTATGCTGTGCCACATGAAAGTTATCACACATTAAGAGAAGTAAAAGGTTGGTTTAAAGAGAATCATATCTCTTTAATTGGACACAGAAATATAAGAAATGAAAAATTAGAGATTACAAATATTTTTGAGAAGAAGACGATTTTCTTTGTATCTGGGAAAAAGAAAGATATTTAAACTAAAAGATATATCAATTAAGTAATATAAATTATAAACGGGGGAAATTTATGAAAAAACTAGGAGAGTTATCTTTAAGTCAATATATTGCAAAATTAGTTGCAATTTCGCATTGGGGGGCGGGAGCAATCTTTGTAATTTTTGGGATATTAATTTTTATTTCGCCAACAATGTTGAATTCTTTAACTGGCGCAAATCCAATGTTTTCTGAAATTGGCGAAATTAATAGTTTTGCAAGTAAAGCAACAGGTGTTGTGGGCGTTATAATGATAATTATTGCGATTTACTCATTTTTAGTGGCTTATGGTTTTGGGACCTATAAAAACTACGCAAGAATTATGTTATTAATTCCGTTATACATTTTTGCAGGGATATTAGCACTAACAGGGATTATTCCTTCAATTATTCTTTTATTTACTATGCCAGTTTTAGGATTAATTTCTTTAACTCTGATTGCGTTCTATGGGTTTATTATTTTTTTATCAATATATTTATTCCAGAAGCAAAAAGATATGGTTGCTCTTTTTAAAGGGCAATAGAATAATAGTATATTTGCCCAATATTGGGCAAATCTTTTTTTATTTTTTTAAGAATTAGCTCTAAAACATGTCATGTTTCCAAAGTATCGCTATGCCAAGTGTTGAAAGAATAGCAATTATTCCCATAACAATAATAAACGCATATTTGCTGTGATCAAATGGCAAAGTCACATTCATACCATAGATGCTTGCAACTAATGTTGGTATTGCAATAACAACAGTAATAGATGTCAATAATTTTAAGGTTTTGTTAAGGTTGTTAGAAATAACAGAATTAAAGAGATCTGTTGCATCTGCAATAATATTTTTATAGATTGCAGTAACAACAATTGCCTGTTTATTCTCGTCAATTACATCGTCAATAACATCTTTGTCATCTTCAGAATTAACAAAATCTTTATTTCTTGCAATCTTTTCAAGAAGTATTTGATCACTCTTTAAAGATGTATTAAAATAAACAAGAGACTTCTTAAGATCTAAAAGATCAGAAATTTCTTTGTTTCTCTGAACGCTTTCAAACTTTTCTTCAATATTTTTTATCTTAGCATCTATTTCTTTTAGATATTTGATATAAGTTTTTGAAGAAACCAAAAGCAATTTAAGAAGAACCATTGCTTTTTCATGTTTAAATTTCTTTGTCTTTAGAATATCTACATTTTCGTTTTCTCTAAAGCTTATAGTAATAATGTAGTCTTTATTAATCATTATTCCTAAAGGGATAGTAATATACTCAACAGCAGACTTATATTTGCTTTCTGGGTCTGTGCTTTTAAGTTTATGTGGTGTTCTAGTAATTATAAAATATTCTTGTCTATATTTCTCCATATATGGTATTTCTTCCATATCTTGTAGAGAATTAATATCATCTTTAAACTCTTGGTAGTCTACTTCTTTAATTTTGCAGATTTCTGCCAAGTACTTTATTTCATAGGCGTCAGGGTTAACCACATTTATCCAAGCATCCTTTGTAGGCCTTTCATGTCTTTGAATGCCATGTTCAGAAAATTTAAGAATTTCAATCATTGTAGTTTCGCCCCTTTTAACAAGCAGTCAAATAAATAAACAAAAGCAAATAAATACAAATGTTTATATATAAATAATATAGTAAAGAATATATTTATAAATACTAAAGAATATATATTTTATAGAAAATAACAAATAATTAACTAGTATAAGTTATATATTTAAATTTAAAAAGGAAAAGAAGGAAGAACCCATGAATTCAAAAAAAATAATTTTATCAATTTTTGTAATATTTGCAATTTTTTTAATGGCGGCAAATGTATTTGCTGAGAATCCTGGACAAAAAGGTGAAAAACCAACAGGGTGTGATAATGATTATGGTGTTTCAGATTTAAAAATAACAGGAATTAATTTAATTAAGTATGATAAGTCAGACCAATATGGTAATTGTGGGGAAATTATAATAAATACAAATATAGAATCCGGTACAGGATTAACGTCTATGGGGATTGTTGTTTCTGTACCATTAGAATATAGAAAGAATTATGCAAGCTATATGAATGGAATATATGTTGTTGGTTCACAAGAAGGAAAAAATGCGTGGCAGATGTGTTCGGGTTCTTCAAAAGCATCTTGTGTTTCTCCCGGTGATAATTTAAAAACACACAAATATTATATATCTAATTCAGAACAATGTAATTCAAAAAGCTTAGATGTGTATGTATTTAAACCAAAAAGCGCTGGTACTACGGAACAAGATAATGTTTTTGTGTGCCAAGATGTTACAGAAAAAGGATCGACTCGGACCGAAATTAAACGAGAGGACGGATATTCTGATTTAGGAATGGATAACGAATTGATTTATAAAAATGGACTTTCTAAGAGCAAATGGTGGCTTGAGTATGACTATAAAATAAAATATTTATATAATGTAGATTATGCATATGGCGTGCCTTTTTCTTCATCTAATCCGGAAGGTGCTCAAGAGGCGTCTCCAAATGCTACCGCTCCAGCAACAGCAATTACATTGAGTTATAGTAAATTAAATCCTATATATTCAGGAAAAATAGAGGGTTATAGAGATTTGTCAATAAATGACCCAATTGAATTAGTGAATGATGGGTTATGTACTAATTCTGATTATCCATATCACTTAAGAATATCTGGTGGCACAACAGGATTAGATGTTAGCGAAACATATATTGGTTTTGTAGGCCCAAATACATTTAGTGCAAATAAAAAAGACATTTTAGATTTAATTTATAATTATAAAACTCCAG
>DAOOON010000012.1:0-2036 GCA_035387745.1 archaeon | reverse complement strand
TTTAGTGCAAATAAAAAAGACATTTTAGATTTAATTTATAATTATAAAACTCCAGGAACTATGTCTAATTCTAATTCAAAAATAGAGTGGTTAACCGTTTCTGGCAATAATTCTTTAATTAAAGCAGATAAATTTAATGTTCAAAAGAATGGATTAAATCGGGTATTTTGTTTATCTAAAGTTTTTGCAGGAAAGAAATTAAATATTTTTGTTTGGCAATCTAAAGATTCTGGAAATAAAATTAATCTTGGTTTAGGAGCAGATAATAAAAAATGGACAATTCCAGAAACTGATTTTTATAATACAGGATATTTAGATAAAATAAACTATGAATTTGGATATGTTACTGAATTACAAATACCAACTAATCCATTTTCTAGTGGAACTCCTCCTGCCGAAGCCACACCAAATGAAGGTGTTGTTAATAATGGAGAATCAAGTGATTCAAGTGAGGGGGATTCTGCTCAACCAGAAAATCAACCAGAACCAGTTGCTTCACAACAAATTAAATTAGATTTTACAGTATTTTCTACAATTCCAGATGTAAAATACAGTACTACAAATACCTGGTACAATGCAAGAAAAATAAATGACCCAGAAGCATATCTAATAGATTATAGAAACGATAAAAAAAGCATAAGCGTAAATCTATCAAGCTTTAATTATACTAAACCACTATATGCAATTATAGCAACACCAGATCATTCAGATAAGATATACGGGTATTTAGCAAATGTTAAATCAACAGGAGACTTTAAAGATTACACTTTACAATCAAATTTTAGAATTAGCTCTAACACACTAACGACAAACCCAGCAGCTATGGAATACACATTAGGTCCAGATAAAACATTTAAGTTTTCAATAGATCCTAAAATTAATGATAAATTTGTTTTAATATTTATGCAATTGTCTGATGCAGGGTCATTAATAAATTTAGCATATACAAATTTATATCATCTAGATTATAATGCTCAATCAATATATCAATTATGTGAGATAAATAGAAACATTATTAATTTTTATTGTAAAGGCTATGACTGTAAAGTCCCAGGAAGTTGTATAGATAGATGGGATTTTAATGCAAGTAAATTAGAAGGCATTCAAGGAATACCAGTAGATGCAATACCTGGAGCACCAACACCACCAGTTACTCCAACGCCTCCAGTAGAAACGCCCTCAGTTACGCCCACACCTCCAGTAGAAACCTCGCCACCAGTAAATACTGCTGAAACTTTAACATTTACAGGAACTTGTAGTATAACAAAGCAAGAAACCTTAGAAAAATATATAGAATGTTTAAGAAGAAATATAGAAACAGTAAATTTATCTAGGAAATATAATTTTATTTCTGACGGTAAAATAATACGTAAAAATGGCCCATTCCTTGGAAATTTTTTAATAGATGAAAAATATAACACTAACAATAAATGTTATGAAGAAGCATTTAATAACGTAGTCTTTAAGATTGCAAAACAAGAAGGATTATCAGAGGAAGAAACAGCTCAATTGTGGTCAAGAATTGCTGCGGAATCCGGCTGTAATGTAAAAGTGGGTTGTGGCGAAGTTTGTGGCAGCACAGGTGTTGCACAAATTCATATACCTGGTTGGAATGACCGCGGAAGCTATAATTCTATAAAATCAGAACTACAAAAATTAAAAAATTGGAGTTCTAAATATTCAACATTTAGTAAATACCAATCATCACTATTGGGTATTGCAAATGATCCAGAAACAGCTTTAGAAATTTCTATAGCAATAAATAGACACAATACAAATTTAATAATTAATAAATCAAAAACTGCGAACAGACCATTCTTAGCAGACATGTATCTAACATATGATCAAGACGATTCCATAGATATGGAATTTGCAACAAGTTATGTTTATGCGGGTTCGGCTCGTGCAAGTCATTTTACAGATGGTGTAAAGATAGGAGCTACAAGATGGCAGGGGCTTGTCGCGCCAGCACTAAATAAGATGGGTTATTATCTAACTTATAAAAGAATGATTTATTTGTGTCATAATGATGCAAG
>DAOOON010000011.1:17918-23233 GCA_035387745.1 archaeon | reverse complement strand
ACTTCTTTTTCAAAGTTTTTTCTTTCATCAACCACGTGATATTCAATTCCGAGCTTTTTACAAACATCTTTTGCAATCGCAAGTGCCTGAGGAGTACAACAAGAGTTGTCTTTGCAACTTGCGCCTGAAAAAACTGGAAGTTTTAATGAAACACCAATTGGTGTATAGCCTTTCTGTTGTAAGACCACTAAGGCCATAGAAGAATCCGCGCCTCCAGAAACACCAACAACTACTCTTTTGTCTTTCATAATAATCTTTTAAAAATTATAAATTTTAGAATTGGAGATTGCGTTATCTACCAGCGTCTCGATATCCTTGATGTTGTTTTCAATGTATTTGACATCTGCAATGCTGCCTTTGGTCTTTGGGTGTTCTGCAACCATAAATGAACAGCAATCTGGATAAGGGATAATTGAAGTTTTATAGGTCCCAATCCTTTGAGCAATCGCTATTATCTCTTCTTTGTTAAGACCGATTAATGGTGAAAAGACCGGAAACTTTGCTGCTTCATAAATGCAATTTAAGTTTTCAAGAGTCTGAGAAGCAACTTGCCCAACCGAGTCTCCTGTGATAATGCCTTGCGCATTTTCCTTGTCTGCAATCTTATTAATTATTCTAAACATAAATCTTCTGTAGATTATCATTCTATAATCTGCAGGAACTGCAATCAATAACTGCTTTTGAATATCAGAGAAAGGGACTATTATAAGTTTGGTTTCCCCCTGAAAGTTCTTTAGAACATTACATAGCTTAAAGATCTTATCTTCTACTTCTTTTGTTACCAAGTTATTGCTTTGAATATGCACATAGATAACTTTACAGCCGCGCTTGTTTAACATATACCCAGAAACAGGACTATCTATGCCGCCTGACAAAGAACACACAAGCTTTCCTGTTGAACCAACTGGGAGACCGCCAATGCTTTTGAAAGTATCTTTGTTAGTGTAAACAAAAACCTCTTTTTCTGTAATCTCAACACCAATGTCGAGATCTGAGCCTTTTAATTTTACTGGTTTTTTAAGAAGCATAAAGATATCTGCACCAATCTCTGCATCAGCTTCTTGAGATGTTAATGGAAACTTCTTAAAAGATCTAGTTGTTGTTATTCTAAAATTAGAAAAATCCTTTTCTCTAGATTTTGCAATATCATATGCTAGTTTTTTTATATCTTTAATATCCCTTTGACAAGAATAAGAAAAAGAAAAGCTAGAGACGCCTGGCGTGTTTTCTAAATTTCTTTTTAAAATTTCTAAATTGGAATCCTCTTTTAAAACTAAAATCAATCTGCCATATCTTTTAAAAGACGAGGAAAGCTCCTCTTTACAAGATGCATTAATATTTCTTAAAAGTGCATTCTCAAAAATAAAGCGATTAGATTTCTTTATACCAATCTCTGAATAATGTATTATTACGTGCGTTGTTTTCATAGTTGATATAAATATTAAGAACAAAAACAAATTAAAAAGGAAACTAATTTTAAAAGACAAGGTTTATAAAGGGAAGTTTCGAAAAATACAAGAATTTTAGACTACCCATATAACAATTTGTTTTTATATATTTTGGTTCAATATTATATTACTATATTTTTATAAAAAAAAGGGGAATAAACAAAAAAGGTGAATAAAAATGGCATTTTTAAACAACGTATTTTCTAAGAAAGGAGATTTAGATGTTGACGATTACTTAAACAACATAGAGATTGAAGAGGAACCAGAAGAAGTAGATTTTTGGGTAAAACCTATCAGCTTACAAACAAATGCTGAAGTAGAAGAAGTAATAAGAGAATTAAAAGAAAGAAACATTGTACTTTTAGACATAGAAAACTTAAGCAAGAGAAACGCACAAAGAGCAAAGCAGTTTCTTGGACAAATAAAGATGTTTGTTAAAGATACAGGCGGAGACTTAGCAATGATCTCTACATCAAAGATACTTTTAACACCATCTAAAGTCAAGATAAAGAAGAAGTAAATTATAGATGGAATTAAATAAATTATCCTTTCCTGTCAAAATAACTCTTGAGGAAGCTATTTTATTATTCCAAAAAGAGTTTGACAAAAAAGGTCACAAGGTAAAAATTACAAAAGATAAGATTCACCTTAACATCACCCCTTTTTGGGTCTGCTTCTATGATATTGATTGTAAGACTGATGGTAAGTATCAGCATATCTCTGCACAAACAGCACTTAATTCTTTGACAAACAAAGTTGAGGACGAATTTCTAAAGCTTTTAGATGTTTCCACGCCAAAGATTATAGAAGATTTAGATATTTCTTTTGAAAAGGTAGAAATTAGAATTAAGAAATCATTAGTAAAAAAAGAAGAAGCAAAAGAAACAATAACAAAGATGCTATCTTGCAAGTTTAGTGTTGAAAAAAACAATATATCTTTAAGTGGTTTTGAAGAAATCTATATGCCTATCTGGAGATGCGATATTGAAAATATGGAAATATATTTTGATGGCGTGACTTCAAAAATAAATAATTTTAATAAGATAGAAAAAAAACAAAAAAACAATCGCGAAATATTCTCAGAAATGCTAAAAGACATAAAAAGCCCAAAAAAGTTTTTTGAATATCTATTTAATCTCATTGTTGGAGTTTTTAAGGCGTTATTTACAACAGTAAAATTTTTGATAAAAAACTGGTATTTTACTTTAATTATAATACTGGCTATAGCAATTATTATAGTTGTACTATTCTAATATAGAACCGCCTCAATATCTTCCTGAGTTTTTGCAATAGATAGCTTTTCTCTAAGCCTCTTAGAACCCGAAAAGCCAGAAACTAATTGTAAGAGATTATTCTTTTGATATTTGATTTCTAGATTATATTTCTTTGAAAGGTTAATAAATAGCTTAATGTTCTCTTCTCTTGTCTTTGGCTTTTTCTCAGAAATTAAAGAAAAAATCTCCGGATTGTTAAGAGCGGTTCTTCCTATCATTAACCCAGAAAACACATCAATGTCATTAAACGTCTTGTAATTATTTAGATTGATGTCGCCATTGTATATTACAGGAATAGACAATTCCTTTGCAATCTTTTCAACCTCTTTATAATCTGAGGGCGTCTTGTAACCTTGAGTCTTTAGTCTTCCATGAATTGCTATAGCATCAATTCCAGCATTCTCTAAAGACTTAGCAATTACGGAAATATTGTTTTTTGTAGTACCAAGCCTTACTTTAGCAGTAATAGATTTATCTGTTTCTGATTTTATTTCTTTAAGAGTCTTAGAAACCTTGTCTATGTCATCAAGAAGAAAAGCACCAGATTTGCCTGCTTCAATCTTTGGAGAAGGGCAGCCAAGGTTAAAGTCTATAATCTTAAATTGTAGATTTTCTATTTTCTTAAACGCAGAAATTGTTTTTTTTGTGTCTGTAAAATCTCCAACCAGTTGAAGAGAAACAAAATAATCCTCGTCTTCTGTTTTAAGCTCTTGAATTTTTTCTAGAGGACAATTAAGAATCTGATTAATATGCACCATCTCTGTATATGGTAAAGCGCAATCATTTTCTACACAAAGGCGCCTAAAGGAGAGATTAGTATATTCTAACATTGGGGCTAATACTCCTTTTTCTCTAATTTTGACTTTGCCAATCTTAAATGCGGTCATAACAAAAATGATTTATTTAAATAGTTTTTATATATAATATTATATAGGAAAAAGAATAAAAATACGTGAACTTTTTATGAAAATGGATAAAAAAGCAATTTTCTCTATAGCCATAGTGTTACTTTTTGTAGGATCTATGTTTGCAATAATGACAACAGGAACTAATAGGACAAAACCAGGCAGTGATATTAATTCAGATTTAAATGTAAATTTTACGCCAGTTAACTATACTACGCAATTTGATGCAAACGTTTTAGAAGTATTCCCACAAATAATTGTTGCAGGCATGCCTGTTGATTATGACCAAACCACAATTGAAAATAAGCTATTAGAATTACAGGGCCTTAAAAGCAAAAATATTTCTTATAGACAAGCAGAAGATGGAAATATCAATGTAGTTATTACACTTAATATTACTGCAGAAAAAAAAGAAGAAATAGTCTCTAAAATAAAAGAATTAGAAATTATTAAAGAGCCAATAGAATTATATCAATATGCTCTGCTTTCTGTTCCAGCAGACGTAAATTTTACAAACGACTCTAATCAAACAATCGAGTATTCATTTGGAGCAACACCAATTGAAGGTATTGTAAATATTGATACATTAAAAGAAGATAGCATCTTTGTTTCTTGCTTTGCAACATTTACTGGCCAAAAATTAGTAAGCGCAACAGGTATTGAAGGCTATAACAATAGTAGTTCGCCACAGATGCTTGTTAGCTCTGGAGACTTTAATGTTATTGATTATGGTGCACAGATCTATCTGGAAGCGCAAACAATGTTAATATATCCTAAAGACAAAACCGAAATTGAAGCAGAAATAAAAATAGACTATAATAATACAGAAATAACATATAATTTTACACAAAATTTAATATATACTCTAACAGAAGACAAAAATAAAGAAGAATTAAAAAATGCTTTAGATAACTTAAAAAATGAAAAGTTATTTTCAGATTACACTTTAGATGAAGAAAATTTAAGCCTAGAAGTTTATCTAAATGAAGATATAAATAACACAGAATACCAAAACCTTAAAACACAAATAAAAGAACTAAGCGATGCAACAGTAATTGTTAGCGAGCCTAAAACAAACATTAGCATCATTTTTAATTATGAAAATATAGATGTGACAAAAATAAATAATTTGCTTAAGAGTCGCGGATTTTCAGAGTTAAAATATAAGACAATAGCTAATGTTGACACTAGTAATCTTATAATCGAGGGTAAGAAATACAACTATGAACAATCAACAACACAAGCGTTTGTTGATTATCCAGAAGATCTTAATAAAACAACTTTAACACTACAGATACAAGCATATGCGCAAAGAGACAATATATTATATCTTGGATTACAAAAATAGAACTTAAGATAATAGCTCTATGGCTTTAGCAATATCTCCAGAGGTTTTCTCTAAAGCCTCTTTTGCTTCTTTTTCTGATTTTTTTGTAGCTTCCATTACCAGGCTTATGTCTTCTTTTGGAATGCCTGTTTCTTCTTTAATCTCGCCCATGATTTGATAAGTCTTTTGGCCTTGCATTGAAACTTCTGTTACTGTTGGGTTTTCAATAATTATCTTTTTAGAATTCGTTTCTATGATTACTCTTATAGCTTCTATCTCTTTATTTTCAATACCCATCTGCTTCATCATACTTTGCATTCTTCTAGGATCTATTCCACCAAACATAATTTATCACATTTAA
>DAOOON010000011.1:0-17818 GCA_035387745.1 archaeon | reverse complement strand
ATAAACAACTACGAAACCTTCATTCAAGAATTGAAGTTAGAAAAAACAGAAGATAAGGCATATATGGATGCTTATTTTAAAAAGAAATTTATTATTCTTGAAAACAAAAAAATAATACACCCAAATATTAGAGAACTAGAAAAGAAAGTTTCAGAACTACAAGAAACAAAAGACAAACTTAAAGGGCTTAAAAAATTCTGGGAAAAAGAAAAAGACAAGGCACATAATTATTATAGAGACATAAGACTTAAAAAATACTTTAAAGGCAAATTTTGGAAACACAAGATTAAACAGGCGCTAAATCCGGAATATAGAGAAGACGTTATAAACTGTAAACTAACAGACGAAGTAATTATGGATCCTGAATATGGAACACTTGCTGATACTTTTTTAGTAGACTATGATTATAGAAAAAAATTATCAGATACTGTTAATAAATCATTAATCTATAAAAACAATGTTATCGGAGACCATAACAAGAAAAGACAACAGTTTAAGAAAGAAAATGCAATCACAAAGATTGATCATATAACAGAAAAACTAAATGCAACAAACCTAGAAATACTAGCCTATCAGACTGTTATAAAATATATTAAGATGGTTAATAAATAAGCACGAAAAAACAACTATTTTTAAGTATTAAGTTGCCTATATTATATATTATATTTTAAAGAGAAACAACTTATGGCACTAGACAAATGGAACAAAGAGCTAGAAAAAGAAATTATTAAAAAAGAAATGGACAATCGTGTTTTTGAGTTTAGAGATAATGATAAACCAGTATATAGTATAGACACGCCACCACCATACATCAATAGCCCCGTGCATATCGGGCATGCATCTACTTATTCAATAATGGATTTTATATCTAGATACAAGAGACTAAAAGGCTTTAATGTCTTGTTCCCTTTAGGACTTGACAGAAATGGACTACCAATTGAAATGGCTGCAGAAAAGAAATTTAAAATCTCGATATTAACAACAGAAAGAGAAGCTTACATTGAATATTGCAAAAAAATACTAGAAGAAACAACAACTGAAACAAGCAAAAGCTTTTCTATGCTTGGAATTTCTTTTAATACTTATGAAGAAACCGGAAAGATTGGCTCAGTCTATAAGACAGACTCAGAAAAATACAGAACTTTAACACAAGAAACATTTATTGAGCTTTATAAGAAAGGACTTATTTATCTTGATGAGAAAGTAACAAACTATTGCCCTGGCTGTAAGACAACACTTGCAGACTCAGAAATTGACTATAAAGTTGTAGACTCTAAGTTTTACACCATCCTTTTTACTGTTAAAGAAACAGGCGAAAAAATACCAATAGCAACCACTAGACCAGAACTTGTTTGCTCTCTTGGCATGGTTATATTTAATCCAGAAGACGAGAGATGGCTTAAGCTTAATGGAAAGACTGCAATTTCTCCATTGTTCAATAGAGAGGTACCAATTAAAGCACACCCAATGGCAAAAACAGACAAAGGAACTGGTCTAGTCATGATGTGCTCAGCTGGAGACTACTCAGATATTAGGTTTTTTATGGAACAAGGAATTAAGCCCATCATATCTATTGATATCTCTGGGAAAATGAATAAAAATGCAGAATTTTTAGAAGGCCTAAGCGTCAAAGAAGCAAGACTAAAAATGGTAGAACTGCTTAAAGAAAAAGAACTAGTAATAGAAGAAAAGATTATACAGCACAAGGTTCCAATCTGCGAGAGATCAAAACACGAGATTGAGTTTATTTCATTAAAAGAATATTATCTTAAACAAATGGACTATATAGAAAAGATGAAAGAAATTGCAGAGAAAGTAAATTTTACTAATCCTGCAACAAAGAAGATATTACTTGATTGGCTAGAAGTAGTTTCAATTGATTGGCCAATATCTAGAAGAAGATATTATGCTACTGAAATTCCGATATGGTATTGTAAGAAATGCGGAGAAGCTATCTTAGGAGAAAAAGGAAAATACCATGAGCCCTGGAAAGAAAAGGCGCCAGTTGAAAGCTGCCCAAAATGTGGTTCCTTTGAGATTGAAGGAGAAACTAGAGTTTTTGATACTTGGTTTGACTCCAGCATATCTCCGTTGTTTGTTCTGGATTATGGATCAGAGTTTTATAAGAAACACCCTGTCTGTACTTTAAGGCCGCAAGGAAAAGAAATTGTTAGAACATGGCTATATTATACTCTTTTGAAGTGCTATCTTTTTACTGATAAAATTATTTTCGACGACGTTTATATTCATCAGCACATCTTAGACGATAAAGGAAACAAGATGGCAAAGTCTTTAGGTAATGCTATTGATCCACAAGAGATATTAAGAGACTATGGTGCAGAAGCTTTTAGACTTTGGGTGGCTGACGAAGGAAACCTAAATGAGAAAGACTTGAAATGCTCAAAGGATAGAATCTCAACAGAGCAAAAAACAATAAACAAGCTATGGAATGCTAGTAAGTTTATTTCTCAATTTAAAAGAATCGATGGAATAAATTCTGAGTTTTCTGAACTTGATAAAACAATGTTAAAAGAAATAAATAATCTAATAGAGCTTTGCGATAACAAATATGCAGGCTATGACTTTCACGAGCCAATCGTTAAACTTAAATACTTCTTATGGACAACACTTTCCTCACACTACTTAGAACTAATAAAAAGCAGAGCCTACAACCAAGACGGAAAGTTCAGTAAAGCAGAACAAAACGCTGCAATTGATACACTTAATTATTGTTTGGAAAGACTATTAGTATTATTATATCCAGTAATACCATTTACTACGCATAAGATACTAATAGAAATGTTTGAAAACGATCCAAACAAGGAAAGTTATCCAGAAATTGAAAAATTTGAAAGCACATTAAACTTAGAAGATATAGAAAACCTAAATAACACCATCTGGAAATTTAAAAAAGACAATAACCTTTCATTAAAGGACGAAATCAAATATTTGAAGATAAATAACAAATATAAGTGTATGGAAAAAGACATACAGAAAACACATAATGTTTTAAATATTCAGTATCTAAATAATGATAGCATAGAAGTGAAATAAAAATGTCATTAGCACACACACGCAAGCCAATAAGTGTTATTGGGCATATTGTTATTCTAATTATATTTGTAGTTGCAGTTTATCTTTTGATAACAACAATAGCAAACTATCAAGTAAATAAGATAGCAAAAATCTATGATAAATATATGGTTACAAGAAGCAACCTTATTCCTGACGAAACCGGAAATTATATTGCTGAACTTAAAGCACTAGGAACAGACAAGGCACAAGCAATCATTGACTATGTGTATCTTTACCAAGAAGCTAAAAACCTGGACCGGGCAATTAGATATGCTGCAACAGAAAGCGGCTGCATAACAAGAACAACGATAGCAAGAATTGAAACACAAATGCAAGATAGAGACAAAGTACTTCTTGGCTTTAATAATACTTATTCTAAGAAACTAGACAAAATATATTGGGACACATATATTGATATTTTAGAAAACAAATACGACATAGAAAGCCTAAAAGAAAAGGCAACGGCTTTGTCATTCTGTTAATTGAAAAAACATGAAAGAAATAAATAAGGGCGCAGAAGCAATTATTTTTCTTGATGGTAAGAAAATCATAAAGAAAAGGGTTTCTAAAGACTATCGTGACCCAGTGCTTGACAAAAGAATAATTAAAACTAGAAACAAGCAAGAATCCACATTATTGAAAAGAGCAAAAGTTGCTGGCATCAACACCCCCACAATCTTTTCCCTAACAGAAGATACAATTGTCATGGAAAAACTGAACAACACTAATGAACATTCAAAAGTCTTAACAGAGATTGGAAAAGAAATAGCTAAACTCCATGACAACGGCATAATCCATGGAGACCTTAATCTTATTAATATCTTGACCACAAAGGACAAGAAAATTTACTTTATTGACTTTGGCCTTGGTTATCTCTCAAACAAGATAGAAGACAAGGCAACTGACCTTCTTGTCTTTAAAAAGACCTTAAAGGCAAGCAAAAAGACCGAACAATTCTGGGAAAAGATCTTAGCAGGATATCAAAAGCAAACCCTAAACAAGCAAACAACCGATAAGATTGCAGAAATAGAGAAAAGAGCAAGATACTGTAGGAAAGCTAAATAATAATATATATAAATAAATCGCAGCAGATATATATATTATAGACCTGATTTTAACGGCTATATTTCTATTTAAACGCGCCTAATTAATCGCCACAGGCACAAACTTAATGGAAAAATCAAAGTGATATAAATGAGTGAAGAAAAAAAAGAACTAACTAAAAAAGAAATCTATGAGCAAATAGAAGACCTTACAAAAAAAGGTAAGACTACTGCTGAAATTGGACTTATTTTAAAACAGAAATACGGAGTTAAGTCTGTATTACAAGCAACAGGAAAGAAGATCGGGAAAGTACAAGCAGAACTTGATCTTAAAAAAGATAAGCTTCCTGATGAATTACTTTATCTTATTAAGAAAAGTGTTAAACTAATCAAACACAAAGAAAATAACAAAAAAGACACAAGCGCAAAAAGAGGGTATCAAAAGACTGTTTCTAAGATAAACAGACTAAGAAAATATAATATTAAAAAGAAAAGAATAGATGGGGCTTGGAGATATTCAGATGATTCTGCTAAGCTACTTGTTAAATAGGTGAAAAGATGGCAGATAAAAAAAGCACAGTAGATAATTGGAAAAAGAAGAAATGGTATGATGTCTCTGCAGACCCAACTTTTGATGAGAAAAAAATTGGAGAAACAGTGACAATCTTACCAAAAAACCTAATTGGTAGAAATATCAAAAAAGGCCTAAATGAGTTAACTGGAAACATCAGAGACTCAAGCTTTGAAGTAACTTTTAAGGTAAACAAAGTAACTGGTGCAAAGGCAGACACCGTCATCTCAAAGTTTGAAGCAAAAACTGGTTTTTTAAGAAGAATGATTAGAAGACAAAAGTCAAAGATTGAACCAGTTTTCTATGTTACAACTAAAGACGGAAGTAAACTTAAAATAAAGGTTATGGCAATAACTGGTGCAAAGTTTACAACACCTCTTCGAACACAAGCAAGAAAGGCAATTGTTGATTTCTTTAATGAAGAAGTATCAGCAAAGACTACAAAAGAAAACTGGAATGACCTTATCTTTCAACACCTTTCTGAGAGATGTAAAGCTAAACTCTTAAAATTAGGTTATATAAACAAAGTTATGATAATTAAAGTAACTTTAGTATAAAGGAGAAAGTTCAATTAAAATATGAACCCAATCTTTTATTTTCTTTTTTTTTATGCTTTAGGAATTGTTCTTTGGATTACTAAGAAATACGATATATTTACTATTTCTTTAATATTTGGAATGACTGGTCTTTTTCTGTATTTTGGTAAAACCGCATTGTTTATTTATCTTTTAATGTATTTTAGTGTAGCAGAAGGCCTGGCACTAATACTTAAAAACAAGGGAGAGAACAGAAGCTATATTAATCTTTTAGGAAATTGCCTTGTCGGAACGGTTTTAGTTGTTTTTGGACAAATTTATTCTGCGGCTTCAACAATCTGCGGGGCATTTGCAGACACTATGTCTTCAGAAATTGGAAGATTATCTAAATCTAAACCTAGACTTATAACAAACCTTAAAAGAAAAGTAGAACCAGGAACAAACGGAGGAATAACATTTCTTGGATTGTTTGCTGCACTTATGGTTTCAACAATAACTTTTGTGTTCTTTTATTTTGTTTTTAAAGTGAATATAAAAACATCATTAATAATTGCAAGCTTTGGAATAATTGGAAGCTTAATTGACAGCTTTATTGGAGCTGCTATAGAGAATAAGGGTTATCTTGACAATAGCCAAACTAATTTTTTAACAACATTTATTGTTGGAGCACTTTCTATTATTGCTCTGATATATATCTGAAATTAGCCATGAGTAACACATTTGTTGCTTTCACAAGAACAAGTTACGCCTTCTCTTTCTGGGGCTTCGCCGATATGCACGCCTTTTTCTTGTGCTTCTTTTTGTACTCTTGTTACATACTCTGGAACATAACAGCCACCAGTAAACCAGATATACTCACAATCATTAGCTATTTCGCAACAATTGTTTGATTTTATACAATAAACCGATATTTCTGAATCATCATCGATGTCAGTTATGACTTCTGGAAAATTAGTATAGGTTGTTTCTTTTGTATTTTTGTTAGAATTACTTTGAATGATTATAAGATTAATTATTGCTAATAAAATTATACCAACCACTACAAACAAAAAAACATTTGACTTTTTCTTCATAATAATTCACTAAAATAATATTATTGCGATATATTTAATAAGAAGATGCTAATCATTATTGTTAATGAACAAAAAACAGAAAATAAAATTTATATTGGTTTTTATAGTCGCCTATGCTTTGCTATTATTGCTTGGAGTATTTGTGTTTGGAAGCCTACTTGTGGGCCTTGAAGAAAAACTTATACATTTGCTTCTTGGCTCTTCTGTTAACTATGGTGCTTTTGACTTTGTGGTGTATTGCTCAGGAATAGTTTCTGTTTCTGCATACCTGGGGGTGATTGTGGGGTTTTTAGCCATAAAACAAAAGATCAATCATAAAGTGGTACTAGTAGGTATCCTCTTGTTGTTTTTAATAAACCTTTTAAGAATAATGCTTGTAATGCTATCAGAAAAGATTGGCTGGCACAACGGTGTACACGTTATATCTTGGTTTTTAATGCTTTTTATGATTTTGTGGCTTATAAAAATTAGTATGGAAAAGAAATAACTTAGTATTTCTTTTCAAAAGCAACAATACCAGTAATAACAATTTCTAAAATAAAGACTAAAGGGATTACTGGCGGAATGATATAGCCTGCCTTAAATAGGCTTAATGCCCCTGGATAGCCTCTTCTCTTGTAGATTTCCCAGCACCAAATAATTGCAAGAACTATATTGACTATTGGCACAAACAAAAAGAAACCCCAACCCCACTTTTGCTTAGCTAGAATTGGAAGCAAGAAAATATTTGCTGCTGGAATCCATGAAAGCCACGCATTCTTGTATTTTAGTTTCTTTGCTATGGTGTACCATGCTAAAGAAAAATAAATATATAGTGCTATAAAAGACAAGAAAAGCAAAAATAAAATAATCAAAGACAGAACAGCAATTCCCGTAATTACTGAAGTAAGCGGCCCAAAGAAAGGCTGATTTGCAATTGTTACTAATTCTTCAAGCATACTTTAGTCCTTCTTACTTTTTTTTAACTCGTGTTTTGCAACAACGAATTTAGCAATCTCAGCAAATGCTGGTCTTGTGATAAATGCACCAAGAACCGCACCAAACATTACTGTTATTGCAAAACCAACAAGCTTACTTAAACCTACATTAAAGAAGATTATTGGTAGCATTGTAACAAACACTGTTGCAACTGCTGCAAAGATTATAAAGAAAGCATTTCTTACCTTTGCTGCTAGGCTTAGATTATTTGAGGATGCTTCCTCTTCTTTTGTGCCTTTTAGTAATTCGTCTGTGATAATTATTTCGTGATCAACACCAGTACCGATTGCTGCAAGAATTCCAGCAATTGTTGCTAGATCAATTCTAAATTGTATTAAAGACAAAAATCCTAAAGAAATTATTAACTCTGAAAAATCCGAAATTAATATTGGAAAGATTAAATTAAATACTTTGTATCTTATAAACAAAACTAAAGCAACTGTAAGTAACGCAAACAAACCAATCCATAACGAATTCTGCAAGAACTCTTTACCTAAGAATGGAGAGATAGACTCTGTGCTTATGCTTTCGATTGGTATTGGAAGAGAACCAGATTCTAGAATTACTAATAGTTCATCAAGTCTTGATTTTGCTTCTTCTTTGGAACTAGCAGTGCCTGTTATTGTAAGATTATTAAAAACTTCAAAGCTTGCCGAGGTTGTTGAAGGAGCAGACATATTTGCTACGCCTTCAGTTAAAGAAATTATAGACTTTAGGCCTGTTGCTTCCCAGATCCAGTATCCGTTCTCTGGCTTATTAATTATTACAACTTTATAGCCAATATCTGTTAATTGCTTTCTTATGCTTTCTGGGACATTAGAAGAAACAATTGCTTTTTGATATTTGCTAAAATCCTCTTGAATCTTTGATACTTGCTCTTCTGATAAATTATCGCTTACAAGATAATAGTCGGTGTTTATTTGAGAGATAATCTCATCAAAAGAAACCATTTCACTTGTTACTACTTCTGGAGAAACAGGCACTTGCTTTTCTTCAAGATATGTTTCATTATCAATTATAAATATAGCATCTGTTGGTCTGTCAATAAAAAAATAAGTCTTCTCACAATCATATACTACTGAATTATTCTCGTAGCCTACTGGAGAACACTTGTGAAAAGTCATCTCTGCAAATCTTCTTGAAGCCTCTGGAGACAACATGAATGGTAAAACCCACTGGCTTGCACCAGACTTATCCATTGTTTGAATGCCGTAACCTTTTGCAGGGTCCTTATAGATTGTTCTGATATCTTCGCCAACAAACAAGACATCACCATCAATTATTGATTCAAACTTACCTTGCTTTAAAAGAGTGTTTTTCAATCTTGCTATTTCGTCAGGATCAGACTCTGCAAGCTGTGCTGTGATATACTGATTACCAGAAGAAGTAACCTTTGCATCCTTTAAGCCAGCCCAGTCAAGTCTACTATTAATTACAGAAACAACGCGAGGCATATCTTCAGGGGCAACTTGATTTTCAAGAACTATTGAAAAAGAAGTGCCTCCTGAGAAATCAACACCGTATTGTAGCCCTTTTGTTAATAATAAAATTACTGAAAGCGCTAAAATCAATAACCAAAGAATAACAATTGGTTTTTTTAATAAACTTTTCATTTTGAAAAACACCTTTTTTAATTTTTGTTTTTATTTTTTCTTTGAACATAAGTGATTAATGCTGGTGCATTGAAAAACCATGTTGAAATAATATCTCCTATTAAACCAAATAATAATATTGAAGCAATCTCTAAAATTACTGTCATTTGCATGAAATAAGAAATAAGAGCCATAACTGCAACAGTGACTAATGTTGTTATAGTCATGGTCATACCTGTTTTCATTGACTTGTTAGTTGCTGCAAAAACATCATCTGTTCTATTCTTTAATAGCTTTGTGCTAAGAAGAATATCTGTGTCAACAGAATAACCAACAAGCATTAATAGCGTTGGAATTGTTGTTAGACTTAAAGGCAGACCTAAGATTGCCATACCTGCAAGACCTGCTAGAATATCAAAGGTTGCAGCAAAGATAATTAAACCTGAAGGGATAATCTCTCTAAAGAATAAAAATATAACAAAAGATAATAACACAAAAGCAATGATGCCGACCTTTATTGAAGACCTAATAAAATCAGAACCAAGAGTTGCTGAAATCTCTCTAGTCTGAATTCTTGCTTCGTCTCCTAGGTTTAATTCTGATTTTACAAAATTAACAATTGAATTATTAAAATTGTTGTTTGCAAGAATTATTGTCTCGTTAATATATACTTTTAAATCCTCTTTACTTGTAAAAGAATCAATCTCGTCTAGGTCTTTTTGAGAAAGATAGTTTTTTGCTAGTAATGGTGCTAAGAAAGACTTACTTGTTGTCTTTAAATCAACTAAAGCAGTATTATCATAATCAAGCTTTGATCTTTCTTCTTTTGCGGTTTCAATCTCTGGGCTATTAGAGTATTCTATGATTACCCCTGTGCTTGTTGGGCCTGTTGTCTCCCTTATTGAGAGCTCTTGAAAGCCGTATTTCTCTTTAAGAGAACTTTCTAGCTTTAACTGATCAACTGGCGCACCATCGTATCTAAGAATCAACTGGTTTCCGCCCTTTAAGTCTATTCCTCTCTCGACTTTTGGAGAGACAAAGATTAGTATTAAACAAATAATTGCCATTAGAAATGGAAGTATCATTAATTTTTTATAGTTCTTTTCCGTAATCACTTTCATAGATCTTTACACCGTTTTACTATTCAAAATAAGAAGTATATATAAAATATTATATTATTATATATTTTATTAACCAAATGCTTTAAATACCTTTTTTATTTAAAGAAATAAAGAGAAAATTGCTATGAACTTTCCAAAAATCGTAAAATCAAAAGAACTGCTTGATAATGTTATTACAAAGGTTAGAAGAATAAAAGACTTTCAGAAAAACGAACTTGCACATAAGTATATTTCTGCTTACCAGATAGCAATAACTGACAGACTAAAAGGCATTAATGATAAACTACCAGACTATGAGATAAAAAACGAATATTACCAGATGATGTTTAAAAATATCTGTTCTAAAAGCACAATGGAGAAATATAAGAACCATATTGTTAGTACCATTACTGTTGTTAACAAAATTTCTGAGCAGTATAAGAGACTACTTTTAAGAATGCAAAGTAGAAGAAGCAGTAAGTTTGACAAAGACAAATTTGTTAGAATAAAAAAAGAATATGTTGGAAGAATATCTTCAGTTATTAAAAACCTAGATAGTACTTTTGCAAAACTTCAAGATTTAGAAAAAGAATTTGCAAGGATTGCAAGTCCTGACTTTAATCTTAGAACTATAGTTCTTGTTGGAATACCAAATGCAGGAAAAACAACTTTTCTTACAAAGATTACAGAAGCAACACCAGAAATAAACTCCTATGCTTTTACTACTAAAGCATTAAACATTGGTTTTTTTAAAAGAAGACAAGACATATATCAAGTAATTGATACGCCTGGCCTAATACATACAGACTTTAAAGAAATGAATGCAATTGAAAAGCAAGCAATTGCTGCAATTAAAGCCATATCAGACCTAATAGTTTTTGTATATAATCCTACATTAAACAAAGAACAACAGACAGAGATGTTAAAAACCTTAAGAGAAAACAATCCTGAAAAGAAAATCGTCGTATCTAGTACCTACACAAAAGACCAGTATCTAGAAGGCCAAGAAAATATAGGTATGAAAGAACTTATAGAAACTTATCCTGTAGAAAAGAAAAAGAAAAGCAGATGGAGCTAATTGTAAATTAAATCTTAATCTGGAGGATTACTTCTTAGATATGGATAACCGCTATTTGTACTTGAATCCATTCCCCAGATGCTTGAAAAATCCCAGCCAGTAAATGTGCTTTGAGTTTTCATCTCTGCTGTGGTTTTTCCTGTTGCTCCACTACCACTTGTTAATTGACCTGACGTTTCTGTGTCCCAATAACAAGAAGTGCCTGTAATTGCATCACTAGAAAACCCTCTGTTTGTTGGATTGGTTGTTCCTTCATAAATTATTTGGCCAGTTGAATAACTATTATTTACTGTTGGAGTCCCCTCTATTAATCCAATAAACCCTCCAAAGCTTGTTTCAGACACACCAGAATTACGCGTTACATTAGCTAAAGAATAACAATTATTATAAGCCCCGCCTTCTGTAGTTCCTGCTATCCCCCCTGCCGATTCATTACTGCGTATTTCTCCAGTAGAATGGGAATTAGAAATATTTGGATTAAAACCAGAACCAATTAATCCTCCAACACTGGCGCCTCCTGAAATATAACCAGAAACATAAGAATTGGTAATCTGCCCATATTCCAAAGAACCAAAAATTCCCCCGGTTTGGCCATTACCAGTTATATTTACATCTTCTAACCCTAAATTTTTAATTATTGTAGATTCGACAGTTGCAGATTTAAATAATCCAACATAATCTGCTGTTGGCCTATTAATATATAAATTACTTATTTTGTGATTTTGACCATCAAGAGAACCAGTAAATGGAGACGCGTCTGTTCCAATCGGTTCCCAGCCGTTGATATCTTGTCTTGAGAAGCATTGAAGATCAATGTCTTTCCCTAAAGCATAGTTTGCATCAAGGTCTGTTCTGATGTCGTTTAAATCTTCAGCATTACAAACAATTATTGGGTCCTCTTCTGTTCCTGTGCCTCCAGAAGTACAAACTATATTAGGATCTCTTGTCTTTACTTCTATGTATTTGTTTTCTGTTGTAATAAACTGAATAGTAATGTCTGCACTGGACTTTGAATATTCATATAAACACTCTAAAGGAACAATGTTTGTGCTTGCTGATAAAGTTACTGGAGTTGTTAATTGAACAGAAGTCATTTCTGGAATATCAACTATCCGATAGTGAGTTATTGTTATTTCTTCGTCCATTAAATAACTTGGCGGAGAATAAGTAAACATAACTACACCTTCCTTAAAGGTTTTAGAAAAAACAAAAAGACTAGCATCAGACGCTGATAACGCCCCAAAATCAGTTGCTGAATCTAAATTTTTAGTGGTAAAGTTTTTGCCCCAAGTTAAAACTATAGTTACAAGTATAACGCCCACAACCAATAACAGGATTGCAGAAATAATAGGAGCAAGAGCCCTTTTCTTGTAAATAGATATCTTCATCACATATATAAATTAACCAAAACATTAAAATGCCTTGGTTTTAATTAAAAAAATTAACCAATAGCTATTAAAAAAGCTTTTGCTACTAAAATATATATTAATTTCTATTTTTATAATTAAAAATAAAGGAAGTGATAAAAATGCCAAAAAAGAAAACTATTGACACTTCTAAAATGATTGAAGAGATTGTTTCAGAAATTGAGTTTCTAGCAGAAGACGGGTCTATTCCTAAAAACCTTAAGACTCTTATATTAGGTATAGAGAAGAGACTAGAGAAGAAATGCGATGACCTAGAAATATCTAGTATACTTTACGAACTAGAAGACATAACAAATAACAACAACGTACCACAATTTTGTAGAAGCGCAGTTTGGTCGCTTATTAGTAAATTAGAAAACCTAAAAGAAAGTATAAAATGAAAACATGGATTCCAATATCATCTGTTATGCACAGAATAAGGATCTGATAATTAGCGAAGATTGCTTAAGACTTTTAAATAATAATAACTATAAGAAAATACTTGATAGACTTTTCGAAGAAAAAAAAATATTTGTGTCAACTGAAGATATTAGAAAAGTAATAAACTCATTTAATGAAACAAACCAAGAAATAACAACAGACGGAAAAAACTACAGAATACTTGATAGCTTGGATGTTACTGGAAAGAAATTATCACAAGGCTCTGTTGAGGACTTTTTAGCATTATTCTTAGATAAATATAATACGCTTTCTGAAATTATTAAAAAAAGAGTAGACTTTAGCTATCAAACAATTGCTGACGCAAAACGAGAAGTCAAAGGAAAAGAAGTGCATGTTATTGGAATGGTTCTTGACAAACGAACAACAAAAAACGGAAACCTACTTTTAACAATTGATGACCCGACGGGAAAAGTCAATATTGTGGTTATGGAAGACAAAGAAAACAAAAGCGCCAATAAATACGAAGTTAATCCTAAAGAAATACTAATGGATAATGTCTTAGGATTTAAATGCTCTGTGCTATCTAAAGACATATTTATTGCTAGAGAAATAATGTATGCAGACATGCCGTATCAAACAAAAACACAAACACTAAAAGACGACAGCCATGTTGTTATCTTAGGAGACACACATGTTGGTAGTAAGCTTTTTAGAGAAGACGAGTTTACTAGTTTTATTGAGTGGCTAAATGCTTTTAATGTCTCTGATGAAGACAAAAAGATTATTGAAAAAATAAAATATGTTATTGTTGCTGGAGACCTAGTTGATGGCATTGGAATATACCCTAAACAATATGATGAACTTGCAATCACTGATATATTTGAACAGTATAGAGCGTTTGAAGAATATATACTTAAGATACCAGAAGAGATTGAAGTATTTTTAATGCCAGGAAATCACGATGCTGTAAGAGTATCAGACCCGCAGCCAAGTATTCCTGAGAAGTTTTTACCGCGACTTTATTCTAAGAAAAACATACATATTATGGGCTCACCGTCATGGATCGAACTTGAAGGCGTTATGTTTCTTATATACCACGGCGTATCATTACATGGAATATTTGGAAAAATAAAAGACCTAAAGATGGACCATCCTGACCTTGCACAAAAAGAACTACTTAAAAGAAGAGACTTGATGCCACAGTTTGGAGAAAAACAAACATTTATTCCAATTGAGAAGAACTTTTTAACAATAAAAGAAATACCAGACGTTTTTATCTGCGGGCACATACATCATCATGCTTATTCAAAATACAAAAATTGCCATCTTATCAGTACTTCTTGCTGGCAATCAATAACCTCTTTTCAGATGGAGATGGGACACACGCCAACAGTCTCAAAAGCAATATTGTTTAATTTGAAGAATCAAAAGCTATGCATAAAAGACTTCGAAAAACAAGAAAATAAAATTGAATGTAAATGAGTGAACTAAATATTCTTGCAAATAAGGAAACAAAAGAATATTATGCAAAGTTAACTGCAGACATTGATGCAGCGGTAGCTATTGCAAAAAACGCAAGAAGCCAAGGAAAAGATCTTTTTAAAGACATTGAGTCTGTGCCTGCAAAAGGAATTGCAGAAAAGACAGAACTTTTGGTTGGACCGCCAGGCGTTGCTAAAGTTTATAACGAATTATGGGAAAAACATAAAAAAAGATTTCCAGTAATGCTTGAAATATTTAATATGATACTGGATAAAGAACTTGGTAATATTGAAGACCCAGAAAAAAGACTAGACCAAGCGCTAAGAACTGCACTCATTATCGAGACAGAAGGTGTTGTTGTCTCTCCTCTAGATGGTTTACCAGAAATCAAACTATCAAAAAACCAAGACGACACAAATTTTATTGATATTTATTATGCAGGGCCTATTAGAGCTGCTGGAGGAAACGCACAAACCTTACCACTATTACTTGGAGACCTTGCAAGAAAGAAGCTTGGAATAGATAGATATAAACCAAGCAAGAAAGAAATAGAAAGAGTAATTGAAGAAGCAATGCTTTATCAAGACGAAGTTGTGGTAAGACAGCAAAGAGTAACAGAAGCAGAAGTTAAAATCATGGTAGAGAACTGCCCTATTAGAATGAATAGCTTTGCAGACAACGAAGTTGAGATTGTTGCTAATAGAGACGTCCCTGGCATTGACACAAACAGAGTAAGAGGTGCAATGTGCCTTGTTCTAATTGATGGGCTTTATGTTAGAGCACTTAAGATTATGAAGACTAGTAAAAGAATGGGACTTGACTGGTCTTGGCTTGAAAAGCTTGTTAAGGTTAAAAAGACTGCTGAAGGCTTTGAACTAAAGCCCTCTAGTAAATATCTTGAAGGATTAGCTGCTGGTAGACCGGTATTTTCCTATCCTTTTAGAGAAGGCGGATTTAGACTTAGATATGGTAAAGCGCGAAACACCGGGCTAATGGCAAAAGCAATCAATCCTGCAACAATGTATGTTCTAGACGAATTTATTGCTGTTGGAACACACGGAAGAATTGAAAGACCAGGAAAATCTCTACAATATTTCCCTTGCTCAACAATTGATGGACCGATTGTTTTATTAAAGAATAAAGACGTTATTCTAATCAATAACACAGAAGACGCAAAAAAATATGTTGCGCAGATAGATAAGATTTTGTTTGTTGGAGATATGCTAATCTCTGTTGGAGACTTTAGAAAAGCAGGACACCCGTTAATCAAAGCAGGATATGTTGAAGAAGAATGGATATCTGAAATTAATTATCTTTATAGAAATGAGAAAATAAATAAACAAACATTAGAAATTTGTAAAAAATTTAATGACAAGCCAAACCCATATACTGCTGTGGCATTAAGCTTGAGATTTGGATTTCCATTATATCCAAAATATATATTTTATTATGATAGACTTAACCACGAAGAACTAAAAACACTTATAAGACATGTTAGAGACGCAGACAAAATATTTACAACAGACGAAGAAGAACAGAAAAGTAAGACAAATCTTTTTGAAAACATAAAAGAAATATTTGAAAAAACAATCGACACTATTGATGTTATTGGAATTGGAGATATTCTAAGCAAGAAAGACACAGAGCTAATTGGATTAAAAATAGAATTTAATGAAAATATTAAATCAGTACTTGAAAAAATTGGTTTGCCGCACAAATATCTTGAATCAGAAAACAAAATACTAATTGAAAAAGAACAAGCATATCCTTTTCTAAAAACTGTGGGGGCAATGAACGCTATTAATCCTCTTGAAGAATTCAAAGAAGAGATAGAAGACGAGAATAGAAAGACAATCGAGATACTAAGCCTCATATCTAAGCTTGATATTAGAGAGAAATCCGGTTTTTGGGTAGGCGCAAGAATGGGTAGACCAGAAGCTGCTCACGAAAGAGACATGGCCGGAAAGCCGCATGTTTTGTTTCCTATAGGTAGAGGCTTTGGTAATTCTAGAGATCTTATAAAAGCAACAAAGAAAAGAGCAACTGGAGAAAGCACACATAACTTTGGAGTAAATGATGTAGAAATAAAAGCATATATGTGCCAAAGCTGTAAAAAAATACTATTTGAGAACTACTGCTTTGATTGTAAAATAAATACACAAGAAATAAGAGAATGTATAAACTGTAAAACGCAAACATTTGACAAAATCTGTAGCAAATGTAAAGGCGAAACAAAAGTTAAAGTCGAACATAAAATTAATATTGATAGGCTTATTGAACAAGCAGCAAATAATCTTGGAGTTGGAGTACCTGAAAGTATAAAGGGCGTAAAAGGGCTTATTAGTAAAGAAAAAAACGCAGAGCCACTTGAAAAAGGGATACTGAGAGCAAAGCATGATATCTATATATTTAGAGACGGAACCTGCAGATACGAAGCACTTAACGCCACAATATCGCAAGTATCTGCTAAAGAACTAGGCCTAACTCTTGAAAAAATTAAAGAACTAGGTTATAAGAAAGACTATCTAGGTAATGATCTAAAAGACGAAAACCAAAGAGTTTCTATTTTCCCACAAGACATAATTGTTGATGAGCATTGTGGAGAATATTTCTTAAGAGTTGCGGCTTTTATTGATGACGAGCTTGAGAAATTTTATAATCTTCCAAAATTTTATAACTCTAAAGTTAAAGAAGACCTGATTGGACAACTTGTTATTGGTCTTGCGCCACACACTTCTGCAGGAATTGTTGGAAGAATTATTGGTTTTTCTAAATCTAAATTGGCTTGGGGACACCCCTACTATATTACTGCAAAAAGAAGAAATGTTGATGGCGACCAGGACTCTATGCTTTTGTTAATGGACGGCATGCTTAATTTCTCTAATGCCTATTTGAGTGCGGGAAGAGGCGGAAGAATGGATGCGCCAATTGCTTTTACTACTGTTCTTTCACCATTTGAGATTGACGATGAGTCGCACGAGATGGAGACTAACACAGAATATCCTTTTGAATTTTATAAAGCAACTAAAAACTTTACAGAAGCAGACAAGGTCCCAGAAATTGTTAATGCTGGAAAGCTACTTGGAACTGAGCAGCAATATGATTGTATAAAATTTACACATGATACTGCTTGCTTTGACGAAGGGCCAAAACAAAGCGCATATATTTCTATTAAGACAATGAATGACAAAGTACAAAAGCAAGCTAAACTTCAAGAAAGAATTGCAGCAGTAGATAACAAAGACTCGCTTGAAAGACTTTTACATTATCATCTTTTCCCAGACATTATTGGTAACACCAGAGCATTTGCAAGACAAAAACTAAGATGTGTTAAATGTAATAAGAAATATAGAAGAATGCCACTTTCTGGAGTATGCGACTGCGGGGGGAAATTAATTCTTACAATCGCACAGGGCTCTATAAAAAAATATCTTGAAGTAGCAAAGAACCTAGTAATAGACTATGAGCTAAATCCACATCTT
>DAOOON010000010.1:2156-24351 GCA_035387745.1 archaeon | reverse complement strand
AAAGAACGGTATTGTCGTTTTCTGGTATCAACGATGCCTGTTCAATTACTTTGTGGTCTTTACTTTTAAAAAAGTCTAGGTATTTTTGTTTAAGTTCAATTGTGGTTATCATAATTTTTCTCTCTTAATATATATTTGGTGAATGGAAATAATTTAAAATACTTGACAATGGTTACTTTTTGTAGATTTCATCGTGATGCGCAAAATCCAAGAAGTAAATATAATTCTCTTGTCTAAAATAAGCAAAAGTAAGTACATGGCTCTTTCCGATATGTACTCTCATCCTATCCGATAATCCATATTTTAGATTTTTATAATGTTCTATTGTTTCTGGAGTTTGGTTAATTATTTCGGCCATCTTTTTACGTAATATATCGTGAAGAACTGGATCTTTCTTTGCTAATTTCGTTATTTTAGAAATTAGGGCTTCTGAGAATTGCCATTTAAAAGTCAAAATATCACTTTTTGAATATGTCATCGAATTCTTTTTTTGTCATACTCTTAAATTTTGGATTGCTTTTTAAAAATTTAGACACTTCTTTTTCCATTTTATAGATATATTCGTCTTTTACTTCCAGATTATCGTATTCATCAACTTTGCTATGTACTAATACAAATTTGTTGATAGCTTCGCTTTTATCTTTTAAATCGTATTTTGACTTAAACATATTAAGTATTCTATTTGCCTCTGGATCTAATTGTATTCTTGCATTTATCATAAACTCACCTTTTGTGTCTTTCATACACATTTAGTGATACAAAGTGATTATAAATCTGTTGTTTGACTACATTTTCTTATTTTGTGGTCACCTATTTGATATTTAGTTTTTTTCTTAGTGCTTTGTATTCTTTTAGCAGTAATTCTATTGTTGGTCTTATGTTTTGATTATTTTCATATTCTTGAAGTGTGTGGTAGTATTCAATTCTTTTTTCAAGAGTAATGTCAACTGGTGGTATTTTGTGCTTTAACAGAATGTTGTTTATTAGTATTCTTCCAACTCTTCCATTTCCATCTTGAAAAGGATGGATGTTTTCAAATTGATTGTGAACAACTGCTGCTAAAAGAATTGGAGGATATTTGCTTTTATATTTATTATACCATTCAGTTAGTTCCTCTAAAAGCTCAATAACGTGAGTTGATGGAGCGCCTCTATGAGCAATTTCCCCAAAACCATTACTTACAACAACCTCTAAACCTCTTGGTCTAAATAATCCTGCAAAGGGTTTGGAGTTTTTAAAAACAATTCTATGTATTTCTCTAATTATTTCAACTGACAAGTGTTCTTTAGTTTCCCTTATATAATCAATTGCTTCTTTAACTCCTTGAGCTTCTGAGATATCTTCTTTACTTTTATCTATTGGCCATTTATTTTTTTCAAGTATTTCTCTTACTTCTTTTTCCTCAAGAGTTGAACCTTCAATTGCATTTGTGTTATAAGTGAATTGTTCTGTAAACTTAATCCATTGTTCTTTTGATAAATGAAAAATTTGTATTTCTTTTTGTAGCTCTCTTATTCTCTCTATTTCTTCTTTAGATAATAGATTCTTTAAAGGGTCTTTTATTTTTCTCAAGTTTGCTATCTTATATTGTATTCTTTCTTTTGCGGGTTCTTTAAGTACTTGAATTTTAGTTTTGCTTAGATTGTAACCAAGATATTCTCTAAACTTCTTTACTTTTGTCCCCTCTCTGTAAGACTTGACAAGGTAGTATTTTTTACCAGAATCTGTTTTTCTTTCTTCTACAAACATATAAATAATTAGGTGGCTACAATTTATAAATATATAGCTTTATTTGGCTACATTTTATAATTTGACTTTATCAATATCCAGCAGTTCTTCTTTGCCAGACTTTAGGTTTCTTATCTTTATCTTGTTTTGCTTGATTTCGTCTTCGCCAAGGAATCCTACGTATGGAATACCTTGCTTATCTGCATACTCTATATTCTTAGATACTGACCGCTCTAAAAGATCAACTTGCACCTTTAGACCTCTTTTCCTTAGCTCTTGAGTCACTTTTATTGCTTCTTTTTGTGTTTTTATTGGAATAACTAACAAGTCTGTTACTGTTTGCCTTGTTGTTCCGTCTCTTTTAAGAATAATATCCATAATTGGCTCTATTCCAAAGGAAAGTCCTGTTGCTGAATAATTCTGGTTTTCATTACCTATATACTTTCCAATCATCTGGTCCCATCTTCCGCCACCAGCAATTGAACCACCCATTATTGATTGGTCTTTTAAGAACACTTCATAGATTGGGCCAGTATAATAACCAAGCCCTCTTGCTAGTGATGGAGAGAACTCAACCTCAACAGAAAAGTCCTTAAGATAACCTAAAAGTTCTTCAATTTCTTTTAAGCCCTCTGTTTCACCAAGAAGTTTATTTAGGGATTTTTGTTTTTCTGCATTTGTTCCTTTCTCTATTTCAGTTAAGAGATTCAGAAGCTTTTCAATCTTGTCTTTTGGTATTTGCTTTTCAAGAAGTTCTTCTTTAACTCCTTTGATACCAATCTTTTTTAGCTTGTCTATAGAAATGATTACTGATGTTGCCTGTTTTTCTTCAATTCCTGAATACTTGATAATTTCAGTTAAAAGTTTTCTATCATTAACTTCAATTATCACATCAAGTTTTAATTTCTTAAAAACATCTCTAACAACAGCTAAGCTTTCTGCGTCTGCAAGAACCGAAGACACGCCTATAATGTCAATATCACATTGATAGAACTCTCTGTATCTCCCTGCTTTTATTGGTCCGTCTCTAAAGACTGTGCCGATTTGGTATCTTTTAAATGGAAGTTTTAGCTGGGGGTTCTGTCCAACAAAACGTGCAAGTGCAAAAGTAAATTCATATCTTAAGCCAAGGTCTCTGTTACCTTGGTCCTTAAATCTATATATTTCTGATATCGCATCTGAGTTTTCTCCTGCTCCAAACTTTGCTTCAAGTATCTCTAGCTTTTCAAAAGTTGGAGTTTCCAAAGGAGAAAAACCATATATTTCAAATATTTCTTTAATCTGATAAATAACCTTGTCTCTAATTATTTTTTCATTTGGAGGAAAATCTCTAGTTCCTCTTGCTGTTTCTAATATTAGTTTAGCCATGTATTTTCTATATAATATTTGAATCGAAACAATTTAAAATGCCTATCTAAACTTTAATCGTGCATTTGATCTAACAAGTGTGTTGCTGCGAGATTTCCAACCCATGGGATATTATCTCTACTCCCATATTCTTTTAATAACAGAAAATAACCATATTCGTGTCTTAATTCTTTTAACATATGATACCGATTTATTTGCCTTGGGTCTTCTGGATGAGGAATCTTTTCCATAACAAAAGTTTTGGTTCTTAGGTTATATGTGGCATAATTACCTGGTTGATTCGTTAATGCTTGAACAACGCCGGGCTCCGCAAATTCAAATCTTAAACCATATTTTTGTCTTATCCCTTCAGAAACAACATCAAATGCGTTCTTACAACTTCTTTGTGTAATTTTTGGGTCTCTTAATGTTCTTGATATCTCTCTTAAACCAGAACTGTTTTCATAAACTTTCTTAACAACTCTTTGTATCTCTTCTGCACGTCTTGAAAATTCTGCTAGTTTTTTTCTGTTTTCTTCTGCATTTCTGTTTTGTTCTTCTATTTTCTTTTGTCTTTGCTTCTCTAATCTTTTATCTGCTAATTTTTTATTTGTGATTTCTTTTATTTTCTTTAATATTTTAGCCATAACTATCTCCAATTATAGACAATACTTAAAACAGAATATTTAAAAATAGAATTAATTTAAAATTAAAAAAATAGAAACCCAAGAAAAATCACTAGATTTTTCTGGGTGTTTGCTAAACTTATAAAGACTTTTTGAATTCTTTACTTACTTTGAATCCAACGCTTTTACTTGCTTTAATCTGGATTGATTTACCTGTCTGTGGATTAATTCCTTTTCTTGCTGCTCTATTCTTTACTGCAAATGTACCAAAACCTACAAGTTGTAATTTCTTGTGTTTCTTAACAACTGCCTTTACTGCATCAAGTGTAAGGTTTAATGTCTCCTCAATCTTTGATTTTGAAAGGTCTGATTTCTTTCCTATTTCTTCTATTAAAGTTTGTTTATTCATTTTTATTTACCCCCTTTATATAATAAAAGATATATTATCTTGATACTAACTCTTTTTAAATATATCTGCATTTTGGGCTTTAAAATCGCTTATTTTCTGCCTTTTTCAGGAGTTTTTTCTTTTTTATCTTCTTCTCTTTCTATGTATTTTTTCTTTGCTCCGGCCCACAGTTTTAAAGAATAATATAGAAAGATTGCAGTAAAAACTAGAATTACAAGAAATATAATAAAAGACATATTCTTTTGATATACTCCACAAATTCCTTGACAAGCTATTTGGTTCCATATTACAAAGAATAGTATGCCAAGTATCAACAATACAAAAGTTGTTCTTTTCCAGTGCATATTTTTTCACAAATTTTAAAATGGATCTATTGGGATTTGAACCCAAGTCGCAAGCTCCGCAAGCTTACATGCTATCCAGGCTACACCATAGATCCACATAAATAATATGAATCTAAATGGTTTAAAAATAATATTATCTCCCAAACCTTGCAGTACCCCAGATAAGTACTGACATAAATCCATAAACTAAAAAGAAATATAATAAAAATGCCCCGGTAGCAACATAAAAATATTTAAATATAAAATATAGCATTATCCCTAGAACTATAAAGGTTAATAGGCTATTACCAAATGCTGGCGCAACCATTCCGTAAACTACAAATGCGATAATTATCATTATAACATATTTAAGTATAGGAACTGCATAAACTGCAAGTGGCACAGTAAATATAACTAATAAAATTACAATTAATATCTTCCAAATTAGTGATGCGTTTTTTAAAAACGGAATGAAATTTAGAAATCCTTTTGCATTCATTATCTTCTACCCATCCTATTCATTACCTGTTGCCTAGCAGCAAAAGTTTGTTCCATATCATATCCTTGTTCCTGCTCCCCAAGCATTTGTTGAGGACTTGGCCCTTCGCCTTTATGTTTTGGGGCACCTTCCTGCATTGTTACAAAGAAAGTGTCAACAAGAACTGAGCCAATACCTATTGTAATTAATATATATACAACATATATCGACCCAAATACTGGCCAGTAGAAAAATATTAAGACAATACAAACAATAACAATTGCTGTAATTGCAAGCCAGTTTTTAGTTATTCTCTCTTTTACAAATAAAATTATAAATACTATAAATGCCAGCTTTAGTAAAAACGACATATCATTTAAAAAACCTAATATTGTTAAATCCATTTTTATTCTGCCTTAATTAATTATTTCGTTTGTGGGATTATCATTAATACCAGACACCCCTGAATTTTCAATTATTTGGTTTGCTTGTTCTGGTGTAAAGCCCACATTTTCATCTATCCATTTTATTGTTGTAACTGTAAGTCCACTTCTAATACATGCATTATTATCTATATAATCTAAAAGATCTTTTAAATCTACTGTCCCAAGGGTTGAATTCGCTCTTGTTATGTTTTTTATGTTTCCTACATTAGTTGAAGAACCATTTAAATTTACTAAAGAATATATTTTTGATTCAGGATTGTTGCCACAACAATTTGAACCATTATCGCTTAATACTAAATTTATATTTGGAATATCCCCCGCATAATAATTCATTGGCCAATACATCATTGTTTTTAATAATTTAATCTGATTATTTTCGCCATAAACTGATTTAAATTTCAAACCATCAATCATCGATTTATAATAAACTCCTACACCACTATAATATTGCCCATCTGATAAAATCCTATTTTCATTACTATAATCTTGCCACACTAGGAAATTAGTAAAATTTATTGCAACATCATTTATTTCATCTTTCTTTAATTTATAACTTAAACCAGAAACATCACTATTTACTACTTTCGCATAAAGCGGTATTGGATAGCTTGGAGAATAGGTCATATTAATATTAAAGGATTGATCACTCGAATCTATATTTGTAAGAGCCAGGTCTAATAATTTACCTTCAGATCTTAATGTATTTTTGAAATTATTTGAGTCATTTTGTAAATTTATAATTGCTCTACTTTTATTTTCATCATTAACTATTGGATAAATATAATATTCTTTTTGGCTGGCACCCGTCCCTATCTCAACAGGCAAACCTTTTTTTGAACTTTGTGTTAAAGAAGAACCATAACCATCTCTTGCTGATCTTTTATTTTGTTCATTATTACCAATAATTCCTAAATCTCCATCTATTGGTAAATAGTATAATAAATTTCTCATTGTATATGGCATTTCTCTTACTAGTTCCAGTTTTATGTGTAGCGGCTTTGGTTGACCTTTTATAAAATTTTCTATTGTTATTTTATATTTCCCTGGTTTGAGAGTAGTTATTTCATTACCTGCACTATCTATTTCTGTTTTTGATATACTAAATCTATTAGCATCAATATTTGCATCAGATAGTAAATCCTGATTGTCCCAATTTGTAGATGCGGAATACATAAATTCAGTATTATTTACAAAGTCAGATAATAGATCTTTTGTTACTCCGTCACTCATTAGATAAATGAATTTATTGCCACTTATATCATTGCTCGTACTATTTTCAATTAACTTAAATACGCTAAATAACATCTGTAAAGAATCACAATGTGTCTTTTGCTCATTGTAATCCTCGCTGGTGTTTTCTATACATTCTGTTTTCCAATCTGTTTGGTCTGACCAATCATATATTATTTTTGGTTTAGCGTCTGCTCCGTTCTTACAATCATTTTGTCCTTCGGTATCACAATTACCTAATATATAGAATCCTGTTGGTTGATTAATATTTATGCCGCCAACACCCAGACAAATATTTCCGTATAATCCGTTTTCTCTTAATAATTCTTGAATGTTTTGTAACCAAATAGATATCTTAAAATTTGTATTTTTATTTATATCAAAATTTTGGTTTGTTAATCCAACTTCCATTGAACCAATTATCTTATAATTATATTTTATAGTTTTAGTTATTTCTTCTTGTATTACTCTCATATATTCTGAACCACTAGTGTTTCCTTTTAATAGATTATAATTTCCAGATACTTTTAATGTTATCTCTTTTATATTATCTGTCTGTTGTGAATTTATAATTATTGGTGGCAGTGGTGGAGAAACAGTTATTGAAAGATTATTATCTGGTTGCAATACATTAATACTACTTAAATTAAAATCATAAGTTCTAGTTTTGTTTGTTGCAGAAACTACTATCTCTGTATTACAATCATTAGCTGTACAATCCATTGTTTTTATGGTTGGTTGATTAATAACAAACGCATCATTACTATCATAAACATTAATCTTAATTGAAATTGGCTCTGTAAAAGTTACGCCATTTATTGTATAGTTTAGATTAATAATTAATGGCTTATTTCTTAAATCAGAAGTTATTATTTTACTATTATTTAAATCAATTGCTATAGATAATTGATTTCCTGATCTTGACGGAATATTTATATCATTTGTTGTCACAGTTATATAACCATTTAATGATGAATCAATAACTGGAATTGCATCAACCAATAATCTATTATCTGAACCATTTGCTATTGCCATATTGAAGTTAATATTTGAATGTCTGTTTTTTATTAGTTCTATAATTAAATCATAAGCGCCTTCTGTTGATTCTTTAACTCCTGGTTTTGGTAAACCCACAAATGAGGTTTCTAAATTTAGATTAAAGAATAGATTAGTATTAAAAGGAGCATTAAGATCTAATCTTATTGGCAGATTATTATAATTTCCTGCATTAATTATGTTATGATAGCCCCCAGTTACAGAAGTATACTCTGCATTTTCTAATTTATTTTGTATTGTATTGTTTTGGGATTGTCCTTTTGGATCTTGTAGTGGATTTGTGTTGTCATCTAAATTTGGAAAATTCAATATTGAAATTCTCGTTTTTATTTCTTTATTTAAATCTGATAAATATAAGGGAACATTATTTTCTGTATAAATATAATTATTTATATCCTGGAAATCTAAATATTGCGTTGGATTAGGATATGGATCTGCTGCAATAAGCCTACCGGAAACTTGGTTTGTCCCTTTTATATAATAATTTTTTTCTGCTTTTGTAAATTTCAATTGCCCATTATTCATATATCTCCCGACATTGTATTGTATGGCGTTACCTTGAGAAATTTCAGTTCCATCTTCTAAGAATAATCTATAGCTTGATTTTATTTGTTTAGATATTACTACAGTATTATTCGAAAATCCAAAATTTGCAGGAAACAAAAAACTAAAATTAATGCTGCTCCCTAATTTTGATAGTGGTAAAGACAAATTTTTATTTGATAGTAGGCCATTAGAGTTTGTTGTACCAAATATTATTGCTTGTGGAGAATAAACTGTTGACGATATTCTTACTCCTGATATTGGACTACCAGAAATATTTCTAACTCTAAAACTAATATTATTATCTCCCGCATATATGTCATTATTTCCTGTTGCATCTCCAGTAATAATTTCTATAATTACATTGGCATCTGCAGGATAATATGCTAAAACTGGAACAGAATAAGGATTTAATCCAGAGATATTTAATAAGTTTGTAGCTAAATTAGAATCAGTATTTAAATCATAATTTGTGCCATTTTCTTGTGGGTTTAATGTGGCACTTGCCATTCCGGCAATATTTCCTTGATTAGAATTATTGTTTTGATTAATAGAATTACTATTTTGATTAGATCCGCCAGTAGAATAATTAATAAAGAAATCGATTGGGGTAAATACAGAATTGTGGTCTATTTGAGTTGCAAGACTTGCATCTATATCGAATATTGTATAATTCACTACATTAATTCCTGTTACATTAATATCTGTTTGAGTGTTGCTAGACTGATTTCTTATCTTTAATTTATATGCGTTGTATAGTAAATGATTATAAGTATTATAAGATGTAGCCAATATAGATCCATTTGCTGAGCTATTCTTTAGATATAGCATTTTTTGAGCATAATTGTAGTTATTACCTATTTCTAAAATGTATTTGCTACCAAGTAGAGATAATCTTTGACCAATTGTGTTTGTTGCTGAATTGTAATCATAAATATCATATAAGAATGCATAATCTGAATTATCAAATGTTAGTGCTCTATTGTAATATGGACTATAAAAATATCCTTCAGGAATCATATCGCATTCTTGCCAAGAATTACTTAAATTAGGACTTAATTTATATTCTTCGTCTTCTGTTTCAGTTAAGCTTTTATAATAAATTATATAATCTGATAAATTAGTTATGCCATTTTGAAATTTAAAATCTACGAAGAATTCTATCTGTTCTGCGTCAGAATCAGAAAAGTCAATCTTTACCCACTTAAAGCCAGAAGGTGATGCTGAACAATTTGCTTGAGAATGATCAATATCGTCATATGCTAAGAAATGAACTTGATTCCAGTCTGTTGTTTCTCCAGAGAAATTACAACCATATTCGTTTTCGGTTTCAAATGCTATTACGTTTTCTAATCTTAAATAATCTGATGGTAAAGCCACTCTTTTACCTGCCCTAATATAAGCATAAGATTTATCTCTATTCTCTTGATTTATTGTTGTTAATTTAAATTTTAATTTAAAGGTCTTTGAATAATCTGTTGCAAGATTAATTATATTTTTATCAATATTTCCACTTTCATCATATATGCCTAATAATTCAATATTTGAAAATGCTTCGGTTCTTGTGTTTGATAGAGAGACTGAACGATAAATTCTTTGTCCAGGAATTAATGTTATTAAACTAGTTTGATATGTTGCTTTACCGTTTGCACTAATTATTGCATACATATTATATGCCGAATCTCTAAAAATATATTCTTTGTTTGAATCTTGAGAGGTGTTTGTAACTACAAATTCAGTAACCTCATCGCCATTTGATTTAAAAAATAAAATATTATAATCAATTGTGGGCATCACTTTAAGATTTAATATCGTTGCTTGATCTTCTAATTCAACATTTAGTTCCATATAATCATTAGCATCTAATTTTTTAACCTCAGATACACCTTGTTCTGGACTTTTAATAACATAAGCAAAATATTTCCTTCCCGATCTAATAAGTGAGAAATTACAATCGCCACTATTATTTGTGATATGCGGACCTGCAATAGGTATATCGTCGTGATTTTCTCTAAAAATATATACGCTCGCTCCAACTACTTTGTATGTACTTCTAGAAACATTAACTCCTATTTTTCCAGTATTTAATGCTGAAGAATATTCTAATTGAATTGTTATTGTTGTATTATTATCAAAATAATTTAAATCCATTATGTCTGGAGCATAATAACCTGAATTTTCAGTATTTTGTACTGCTAATTTATAAGTTACTCCGCTAGAGTTTACTGGTAAAGAAAATGTTGCTCTATTTGTGTCTTCTCTTGTGCCTATTGCTGTAACTACATTAGTATCTGTTCTTTTTGTATAAACTGTGATATCTCCTTTTATCTCTCTTTCCGTATTTCCATTTATATCAACTAAAACTACATTTAATGTTTTCCCACCAGTTGATAATATTATGTTTCCAATCGTGTTATTATTAATCGATATTTGGTATGGCCCAACTCTATTTAAAGATGAGGTGTACCCACTCTTGTTTGCAGAAACCGTATATGCCCCTGGCGTTAAATTAGTAAATACATAAGTACCATAAACTGTTGTAGTTCCTGAAGAAACCACTAGATTTGATTCATTAATCTGTGTTGTTGGGTCGTCCGGTTTATATAATTGTAAAAACACATCTGAAATTGCTGCTTGTGTATTTTGATCTCTTACTGTTATTTCTAAAGTGCCGTAGTTTTGTGCTATTGGGGTTAACATAATTACATTATTTTCTGGAACCAATGTATTCTGAATAGAATTATAATATTCAGAAGAAACATCTACTCTTAAATCTCCGCAACCGGTTGGAATATTAACAGGTAATTGGCCAGAATTTATGCTTGTAGAGTTTGGTTCAGGAATTGTACCGGAATTTGCACAGCGTAAATTTACTAAGATAGGTCTTGTAGCCAATAGTATATCATTTTCTTTAAAAACTAAATTTCTGGTTCTTGCTGCTAGTAGATGTAATTGTGTAGTTGTATCTATATCTAATTTTACTACTACGGAATTATTTCCATTTTTAAGTTTTAGTTCTTTTGTTTGTGTATTGTATGATTCTTTTTGTATAATTAATTTAACGTCCTTTTTCTTACCAAAGTCTTGAAAGATAGTTTCTCCAAAAACATCTGTTTGGGAGGTTTTATTAAGGTCCCCAATTGATAATATTGCTGTAGCTCCCGAAATTGGCATATCTAAACTGTCTGTTACAGTAATTTCTAATACTGGAGAGCCCAGTAGACCGCCAAAAACTCCAGAAAAAAATATTAACCAAATTATAGCAATAATAAATATTAAAAATAAAATAAAACTGGGAAATACCTTGTCTATTCCATCCACTAGTTTACTTATCGGTATAAATTTATTTATGCCATCAATCATTGAATAATAAATATCTTCAAAAAAGAAATATATCTTCTTAAAGAAATTTCCTATTATTGAAAATATGCGTTTGTTGTCTTTTTTTGGCGCCACAAGTGGTGGCTTCTCTTCTGAACCGCCCTTTAAAGATTTAGAAATCTCCGCTAGAATCTTTTCTTTTTCTTGTGGCGTTGTTGTTATTGGCTTTTCTTCTTTTGGTTTATTATCATATAATTTTTTAACTACTCTTTTAGCGATATCTTTATCATAGCCATCAAAGACTATTAATCTTTCTAGTTCATCTTTTGAAAATCGATTTTCTTTGCCTTTAAGCATATTGTAGACTTTCTCTACTTGTTCTTCTTTTTCATTCATAATCTATCATTTAATATCAAATAATGGTGTAAAGTATATTTCTTTTATATCTGCCTGACTTTGTAATCTAAATCTTAATAAATATCTTTGTGCTTGGCAGAATAGTCTTACATCTTGTGTATCGTATCCTTTCTTTATAGGAATATTTGTTAAATCAAAGTTTTCTGAATTATAATGTAATTTTTCTTTTGCTATCTTGTATTCTTTTATATTTGTTCCTATAAATTGGTTTTGTTTTGGAGTTATTGTTTCTCCGGTCTTTAGACTATAAATAACATAATCTTTATTACTTGGATATCCTGGTGGTTTAAACAAACTACCGTCTGGATTAACATAATAAATATTTAAGTCTGTAATATTTTCAGTACCTTGATCAGTATAAATTGTATATTCTATGTCTGTTCTCAATGCAAAGTTATTAAGCTCAAGGCTGTCACAGACTGGGCAAACTATCTTTTCAAAGATATTATTTGCGGTCATATTTTCTGATTCATCAAAATCATATTGTATATCAGCAAGATTTGACAATTTTAATATTAAATTATCTGCAGCGTATGATATACTTGAATTCCCTGATGATAGAACATAACAGCCAGATATATTTATTGTTGTGTCATTTATAGGTACTTGTTTTATTATTTTTAAAGATCTTGGTAAGAAACTTCCTGGTCTTAGATAATTAATATTGATATTTCCAATTTTAGGATCTCCTACTATTGAACAATTTTCTTGACAAGCGCAAGTAATACTACTTATATTTTCTATATTTTTTTCATTTAATTCAATATTTATGTTAAAGTTTTGAGAAAAATTATTTAAGTTTTCAATATTTATTGAGCCAATATTTCCTGCTCTTCCTGTTCCTATGTAATCATTATTAATATTTACTTTCCCGCCTAAAGCATAATAGTTAAAATCTCCAGTATTAACAAATCTAGAAACATTAAAATCAAAGATATCTCCACCAGCTCCGCTAGATCCTTTTCTTCCAGATTTGGTTTTAGTTCCACCAAATCCGCTATCTCCTGTAATCACATTATAATTTAATTGTCCTTGATTGTGTATATTAATATTATATCCCGTCCCATAATTAAAAAAAACAAATCCGCCAAAGCCACCATTACCGCCATTAGCATTATCTGACCAGAATGTATTTCTTCCAGCATTTCCTCCATTACCGCCAGATCCTGAAAGTACATTAATATTGATTACTCCATTTATGAAATTATATAAATTATCATTAATATATAAATCACTCTGGCCGCCAAAACCGGCCACGCCACCATCCATTGGCAACCCGCCACCTAAACTACCCTCATCTGTTCCATTTGACCCATCTGCGCCATTACCGGATCTCACATTTATATTTAAATCTTTATAATTATAAATATTATTTACATAAAATGTAGCTCTACCGCCATCTCCGCCGTTTGCGCCTAATATATTTAAAATATCATCATCTCCAATTACTCTCCCTTTTGAACCGGGTGCTGAAAAAATATCAATATTTAATTTCCCATTATTTAATATATTTTCTGCTACAAATAATGCTGTGCCACCGTGCATTCCGTGTTGAGTACTAAAAATATTATTATTATATTCATATGTTCCGTATGTTCCTCCGGAATTTGGAGTTATGGCCTGCAAAGAAATGTTTAAGTCTGCGTTATTTTCTACAATTAAATTTCTTAAATTAAGTCTTACCCCACGACCCACTCTATTTGGGCTACTTGCGTTTCCATTACTTTCTATGAAATCGCGTTCTCCTTCGGTAATTACTATTTTTGTGTTTGTTAATACTCTTGTTTCATTTACATCAATATTAAAAACGCCAGGAGTATTATCTCCAACTAATTGTGATTCATTATTATCGACTAAGAAAGTTAAAGTTATTGGATTTTGAGAATTAGAATCAAATCTTACTTCGTCTATTGCTCCGCTTATCTTTATTTCTTTGTTTGTTCCAGTAATTTTAAAGCTCTCGTTATCATCTATTACTAACACAAATCTTTTATTATTACAGATTAAAGAATTATTTGAATTTCTAACAAAATTAAAGTTTTGATTTATACTTTCGTTAGTAAAATTAAATTTTAAAATATATTCTGAACTATTATCGTCAGAAACATCTTGGCTAATTCCAGTTACTGGATTAAAACAGTTTTCTGCATAAACTGAAACAATCACTAGTTGTATAAATATTAAAACCATTAAAACTTTGGATATTGCTTTTATTTTTAACATTTTTTATCTTTCTATTATTTGTGTATTTTAAATGGATAATCTAGTCCAATTTCTGGATAGCCAACTTGTGAATTACTATTTAATTTAAATCTAAATAGATATGAATCTAATAGATTTGTATCTGTTGAATAGTTGTTTGGTAAAAACAACTTAAAGAAAATATTTTCTGTTTGGGATATTGGAGAAATTCTTTGATTTATATTTTTTGTATTATATAGTCCTGAATTATTATCAGAGGCTAAAGAAACATCAAGTGGTTGAGAGGTAATTGCAGAATTAATTGTCCCAAAGATTACTGGTCTTGATTCGATGTTTGAATCGCTAGTAAAAAGATATTCAGATATCTGATCAGAGATACTACCTTTAACACAAAATTTGTTTACTTTATTTATTATTGCTACACCAGTATTTGCATTATTTAAATCAATCACATTTGTATCTGGTCTTATATAATTTAATTTACAAATATTATAATCTACATTGTCAGGTAAATATATTGGCCCACAAGTCGAGACAAATAATATGCCATAATTATTTGCATTAATTACCTTTTTTGGCAAGTTAACTGCCAAATTATTAAAATAAAAATTACAATTATCATATTTATATATTGTATTATCCACTTTTGTTTGGCAGTTTAAATTAATAACGCCATTATTTATAACATCATTAAAACTAATCTTATCTACAAACAGATTAGTTACTTCTCCCGCTTGCCAATCGGTATCCTCTATTGATGATAACAGATTAGTTAAACTATCATAACTGCCACAACCAACATCATATCCCTGATAATCTTTTTTAATTTGGGTATTTAATATTCCGTTATTACCTACCTCTAATTTATCAAAAAAAACCTCTATTTTAGGGATATATGAGTATAAATATCCGTTAGTATATGCCTCTCCTAAACAAGCATTATTATCTTTGGTTATATCTAATCTTCCATTAATAATTAAATCAAGGTTTTTAAATTCAAGTTTTGTGTCTATTAGATGCTCTCTATTAATATTAATCTTAACATTAGAATCGATAGTAATAGAATTAAAATCAGAAAAAACAACGTCTATTCTGTTTTCGTCTCCCATTATGTAACAATTATTATCTACTGAATTTGAGCTTACACAAGAAACATTAAAATTGGTGTCTTGATTAATTACTAAATTTATATTCGAAGTCTCAGGAGATATTTCTCCAGTTATGTTATAGTCTCCGCCCTCAAGAACACAATTATTTGTTTGAGAACTGTAATTGCAGATTATACTTTCAAGATGCGATTGTTTTAATCCTAATATTTCTGGATTTATTGCAAAGACATTGTTTACAAAGAAAACTGCAATTACTATTACTACTATTAATAATAATCCTCTGTTTTTGCAATTTGTAATTGACATTTTTATTAATCACCAAAATAATAATAAAACAATAAATTCTATTATGAGTATAACTATAATTGCCTTTAGAGTTAATTTCATATATTCTCTTTTTTCCCCTATTTACTATATAATATATTACTTAAATATATTTATATAACTTCTCATGGATAAAACAGGAGGATTTTAGATAAAATCATTTAATTATGCTTAATCTACAGCCCCAGTCTTTACAGTCATAAAGATGATAAATGGCTTTTGAACTAAATTCAAAACATGGACAAAAATTAGTAGTAATATTTCCACCAGTATAATTTGCACCAGTCTTTAAATATTCTATAAGCGGAATTTCAATATCGGTTATTTGATCTTTAATCTTTATTTTATCTTCTAAACTGTTTTTTGAAATCACAATAAAAAGATCTCCATTTACTGACTGCAAACTTAATTTTTCAGTATATTTTTGAAAATCTTCTTTTTTAAAAGCAAAGATCTGGCTTTTTGTTGTTTTTGGATATGTTGAAACTCTAAAAAATATTAATTCTTCTGCAGATTGATTAAAGTCATTTCTAAAATGATTTAATTCTCTTGCCGAATACAGCTTATAATTTAGATATTCTTGATTTTGTCTTGATATGCTGGTTGTTGTATGCACAAAAGATAAAGCAAAAATAAGGCCTAAAAAGAAAATAATAAATCCCCAGATAAATAATGTAAGTTTTTCTTTTTTCATTGCCTTCTCACAGTTGTTAATTTAATTTTTAATCTTAATTATTATAATTGCTTTCTATTTGGTATCTATAACCTTGTGGGATTTCAATCTTTTTTGTAACCCATTTAATTTTTGAACTAGACAAGGTATTTGAGATACAAGCATTTCCGTCTTTTACTTGGTTTAATATTTGATTTATTGAATAGATATCTGAAACCTTAGAGGTTATGGCTAATTCTGTAGTTCCCTCTAAACTATTTATTCCATATAGTTTAGATTCTAGATTATTATCTAAATCTAATAATGTTAATTTAATATTAGAATATTCTATATTTACTGGCAAATAAATCATTGATTCTAACAAATATTTCGCGGCTAAATTATTTCCAAATTTGCTTTTGAATTTCTCTTTTGTAAGCTCGTGTCTTAAATAGTTTGCATGTTGCCCAAAAACTGATGCATCATCTATAGTATTATCGTAATTGGAATCTGAAAACTCTTTCCACTTAATCAGATTTGCTGTGCTTACTGAGAATTGATCATTAATCATTAGTTTATAGTTAAAGTTCTTACTATTTATACCATTTACTCTTGCAAACACTTGTACTGGTTTTGAAGGCGTGAAATTAAATACTATGTTTTTCTTTTCAAAATCTGTTGTGTTGTCTACTGCTAAATCTAATAAATTGCCATTAGATTTTAAAACATCTTCAACTTGCCAATTTACTAGATAGTTATTTGGATAGCTTGCAGTAATGTTTGTTACTCCTGAACAATCATCGGTACAATTTTCTTGCTTCTCATATAATTTAATGTTTGTTGGAGAGGGTTCAGTTACTAATAAATCTGAATAATCATAATCTCCAACAATAGTTGAACCATAACCAATTCTATGTGCCTTATTATTTGTTACTCCAAAGTCTCCATCTATTGGTATATAATAGAATAGATTATTCTTATTTAATGGGATATTCTGAACTAATTCTAAGTTGATATTAAGATTATTTGTAAATAAAGAATCGAAATTATTAATCACTATCTTATATTTTCCAACTTCTTTTGTAGGCGTATCGTTCGGCGTTCTTTTTGTTATTGTAATTTCATTATCGTGATATAAATCTAAATATCTTTCTGAAAATATTGATGAAATATTGTGCGTAATGAATTGATTGTAATGCTCTCTAAAATCCTCTAATAAATCTTCTGATTCTATTCCATCATACATTAAATAAATAAAATAATTCTGGTCTACATCATAATCTGAAGAACTAATTAATGTAAATATTGAATACAGTGCTTGTACAGAATCACAGTGTATTTTGTTTGTATCATATTCTTCTTGATTATCTATACAAAGGGTTTGCCAATTCTGTGTGTGGTCTCTCCATTGATATAATACTTTTGGAAGAGCAGATTCTCCAACACTGCACATCTCTTGCTCTCCGTTATCACAAATACCTAAAATTACATAATCTCTACCTTGTGCTTGTCCGCCTACGCCCATACAGAAATTACTTGTAATTCCTGTGTTACTTAATTCTGTTTCTGGATCTTCTGGAATATATGTTACAATTATGGTTAGTGGTTTTGTTTCTGTGATTGGCACATTATTAATATTTAGAGAAAAATTCATTTGTTTAGTAAAGATTTTATGTAACTCCGGGATTGTTCTTAGATTGATATAGTTTCCATCAATTATTATTGGAATCTCATTTTGAGTTATACTTATAGGAATTTGAATTTCCGATGCCACATTATAAGTAAGCGGATTAGAGTCTTGTAGTTGTATTCCTGTTAAATTTAAATCATAACTTCTTGTGTTGTTTTTAAGAGTATAGACTAGCGTAGAATTACAATCGTTTTCTTCTTTACAAGCAATAGCTAGATGTGTACCTTGAGAGGCTAAGTTATAACTTTTATTTTTTGGATATAGTGTTATTTTTATAGGAATCTCATAACTAAAATTTTCTGTTTGATTACCAATCTTTATGTTTATATTTGCGTCTTTTTCTATAATTTCTGTAAAATTAATATTTTTTAGAACAAATGTAAAATTGAAATTTCCAAGCAATCTATTTTGAGATAAATTATTTGTGTGTGCTTGAGTAAAATTAATATAATTAGAGATGTCTTCTCCAACAATCTGTGTGTCTAAAATATCATAGTTTACAGGGCTTGTAAATAATAGATTAAGATCATAACTTATTGAAATATTACTAATAACATCTTTTATTAGCTCTATTCCTGAACCGTTTGTATCTTCATAAAAACCATTAACATTAGTTGTTGTAAACTTAGAAAAGTCTTGAATATTTAATATTTTAATTCTTGCATAAGAGTTTGTGTCTTTGTAAAGTGTTATGTCTGGCATATCTCCTGTATTTTTTATGGTTAATAAATTATTGTAATTAAAATTAATATCTTGAATATTTGTATTTGAATCAATAAATAATCCTGCAGAAATCACATTACTTTGGTTTAAGTCTTTTGGTAACTCATTAACTGATATTAAATTTTGATTAATTTCTTCTTCTAAAAATGCCTCGCTATCAGAAATAGAAACGTTTTCTAATTTTACTTCTCTATTTATATTATTCTTTATAATATAGTCTTTAACTGATTCTGATGCTTTTTTCTCCCCAGAAATATTTGTTAAAAGAATATCATATCCTAATCTATTATTGTTTGTTATTAAATTATTATTAAGATCATAGATTTCTATGCCGGTTCCTATAATTTTTGATAAGGTTAATTCGTTGTTTGGAAGATTAGAATTAAGGATTGTAAAAATAAAAGTTATGGTTTTTCCTGACTCTTCTAAAGGAATAAATATTTCTGTATTTAATATGTTATTAGTAATTTCTCCTAGATCTGTAGCAATTGTTTGACCAGAGATTATATATTTCACTAAGACATTATTCTCAAAGTTGCCTGTACTGTTCTTTAAACTTATATTAAGATCATTAGAACCAACATAGATTTCTCTATCTGTTGCTTTGGAAGTAACAACTGGAACATATGCGCTTTCTGAATAAGATAACACATTTGTTAAAGCAGTTGCTAAAGATGAGCTATTGTTTTTAAATAACTGTGTTCTTAGTGCTGGCTGACCGGTTAATGAAAAGAAATCTATTGGTTTGCCTATTAAATAATTAATAAAGCAATAACCGATGCTTGTGGTTTTTGAAGAAATATTAAAAGAAATATTATTGTCTATTGTTTGTATAATTGGATTTGTTGAAGTTTTGTCTTTAAAATAACTATTTGTAAAAACATAGTTTTCGTTTGTGTTTTGACTATCTGTAATTATGTCTCCTGTTCTATTGGTATCGGAAAACTGTATGAAACTTAAACTATAATTGTAGTCGTTATCAATATAAAGTATATAATCTGAACCGAATTTAGTTAGTTCTCCATTTTGGTCATATAACTTAACTACGTGCGAATAATTAGAATTATCAAAAGGCATTGCTTCTACTTGTGTTGGCGCATAGAAATATCCTTCTGGTCTTATTGACCAGTCGTTCCAGTTTGAAAGATTTGGAGAAAAGGAGAAGGTTTCTAAATTTGAATTTATTGATCTGTAATAGATTTTGTAATTGTCAATTGTGGTAATCTCGTTTTTGAATTTAATATTTACTGAATATTCTATAATGTTTGCATTAATATCACTAAAATCAAACTCTAGCCACTTATATTTTCCTGCAGTACAGTTGTTAAAAGAATAATCTGATTCAAAGTTTGTAATAAAATAATTGCTATCCCAAGATTCTAAATCCCCATGATATCTACAGCCAGTGATTATATCTGTGTCTTCTGGTACAAACAGGTCAGTATTTGTTAAATAAATAAAATCCGCATTCTCTGTTAGATATCTCCCTGCTTTAATAAATGCTTTCTTTATTACATCTGTTCTGTCTGAACCAAATACAGTTTTAAATTTAATTTTGTATTCTTTTGTTAGATCATTATCACCTGAAAAAGTTAAATTGTCTATCTCTATTGTGCCTGTTGAATCATAAAGGCCTAAAAAGGAAGTGGTTGTTTGAATTTCTGATAACGTTGTAGGGAAGGCTATTTCTTTGTATGCAACTTGTCCAGGAAATAGCGATATCAGGTCTGTTTGATATAATGTGTCTCCTTTTTCAATAATCAAATATATTCTTGAACACTCTTCTCCACAATTAAAAACAAAGGTTTTGTTTGTATCTCCTGTAACATTAGTAGAAACTACGCTTTCTGTTGGAATTTGTTCTCCTGAAACTTCAAAAAAAGAAATATTATAGTCTTGACTTGGGGTTATTTTAAGATTAAGAGTTTTTGATTGATTACTTAAAGACACCTCTAATTCTAAAATATCATTATTATCAAGTTCTTGTGTTGGTAGAGAGTCCCCGTCTGCACTTTCGTTTCTTAATATTGCATAAGCATAATATTCTCTGTTACTTCTTATAAATTCAAAATTTGCATCTCCATTTGAATTTGTGCTTTTTGGATTTTCTGGATTGTATAACACATATTCGTCATCTAACTCATAAAACAAATAAACTAATGCATTTGCTCTTTTATAACCGTTTTTTGTTACATTAACATTTATGCTTCCGCTATTTAATGAAGAGAGATATTCTAAAGGAATCTCTATAGTTGTGTTTGTATCTGCTGAAAGATTATTGACATCTATTGGTGTTGGTGGTAAATAACCATTATCCTCTGTGTTAGATACAAGTATTTTGTAATGATTACTTGCATTAAGAACAAAAGTTGTTTGATTTACATCTCTTCTTGTTGTAATTAAACTTAAAACGTTTTGGTCTCTTCTATAAACTGAAATATTTCCTGTAACTGGCGCACTTGTATTTTGATCCTTTAGTTTAACAATTAAATTAGTTAGTCTCCCTATTGTACAGCCCGTTCCGTTTGGATTAGGAGTAACTAAACCTGTTAATAATTGGCTATTACAATCAATTTCTCCATCTTTACAAAATGGCGCATATATTGGGTTTGAACAATTAAGATTTGCTAAATCAGAAGCAGTAATTAAAGTAATACTTGCTGTTGTTAGATTATTATTAATAATATTATATGGTCCTAGTTTTGGAAGGCTTATATATCCTGTTTTATCTATTGACAAAAGATAATTTGATTGTGGCACATTAAACTTATACTTCCCATAAATATCTGTTATTCCTGTGCTAAACGTTATGTCTGATTCGTTTGTTGAAGTTTGTAAATCATCTATATTATTTAGTCTTAGATTAGTATAAGGCACTGCTTGCCCGCTAATGTCTTTAACTGTAACTTCTAACATTCCAGTATTTGTATTTACTCTAGTTAGTTCAACTATGTTATTTTCGTTAATATTTCTATCTGTTATTAATTCATAGTTTGAAGACGTTACACTTACTAATAAAGAACCACAATTACTAGGTTGTAATACATTTGTTCTTCCATTTGTTACTGTTGTTGCTCTTGGTTCTGGAATCTTTTCAGAATTAGAACATTTAAAAGTAACATTTAGACTGTCTGTTACAACTACATCGTAGCTTTTAAAAATTATTTCTCTGCGTCTCTCAGAAGTGATTCCTCTAAATTCCGCAGATGTTGTATCCACTTTAAGAGTTATAGTTTCTTCTTGTAGTTTTTTATTTAGTTTTATTTGTTTTGTTTGAGTAGTGTAGCTTTCTTTTGTGGCTTTTATTTCTACATCTTTAAATTTTAGGTCTTTGAACTCTGTGTAACCAAAAGCATCTGTGCTTTGGGTTATTTCGTTGTTTAATGACACATTTACGCCACCAAGCGAATAGTTTTGCTCATCTACTACATATACTCCTAGTGTTTTTTTGCCACCACTAAATAATAATATTAAGATTATTATCAAAACAATTGCTGCAATAAGAATAAATGCAATTTTTGGGAAACCTTTCTTTGGTTTTTCTGTTTTATCGCTAGTGGTCTGAGGATTA
>DAOOON010000010.1:0-2056 GCA_035387745.1 archaeon | reverse complement strand
AACCTTTCTTTGGTTTTTCTGTTTTATCGCTAGTGGTCTGAGGATTATTCTTTTCAAATATTTGTTTTATTTTTTTTATTAATTTTGGGAAACCTTTCTTTGGTTTTTCTGTTTTATCGCTAGTGGTCTGAGGATTATTCTTTTCTAATGTTTGTTTTATTTCGTTTATTAGTTTTTCTTGTTCGCTCATAATTAATCTTTTTTCTATTCAGTAAATAATTCTCTTAATGGCACAAATGGAAAATTAAAAGGTTTTATCGCACCAGCATTAATCTTTCCATTAATTATATATTCTTGACCATAACAGAAGAGATTATCTTCTTGATTTAATAGATCAATATCTTCTTCAGGAGTGTGGCTATAATAATTAAGATCTTCTGGTTTTATTTTATATTCATAGCTATTTATTTTTGGATTCCATTCCCCAGAGATTGGATTTTTATTTGTATAAACTGGGAGTTGTTTATCATCTGTTCTTTTTGTATAATATATTGACTGATCTAAGGGATTAGAATAATGAATATTTAAATCTCCAATATTAACTATTCCATTAGTATTAGAATAAAGGCTATAATCTCTTGTATATCTGTTTTGAGTATCATCAAGAGGCATAATCTCGCAGTGTGGGCAGAATCTGTATGTTAAATCAAAATTTGAATTTAACACTGAAATTGATTCTGGGTTTGTTGCCACAATTATGACGTCGTCTTTAATGTCATAATTAACTGTTGTAGGGCTTATGTAACACCCATCTATTCTAAGATCATTATTAAAAAAACTATAATTCTCTATTGTCGTGTAAGCATAAATTTTTTTTGGAAGATAAGATCCATTTCTTAAATAATTTATGGTTATGTCTGATAATCTTAAATATGGACTTAGTAATGCGATTGATGGCATATCTGCACCGTTATCTATTCCATCTATTCCTCCATTATTTGTAGCAGCTATTGCTAAATCATAATCGTTTGGTGTAAAATTAAAATTAGATATTATTTCAAAATCATTTGCTGAATTGTTTTCTAAAAAATCAATATTTATGTTACCTATATTTCCAGGAAAACCAAAAGAGGTATCTTCTTTTCCTCCATTATTGTTTGGATCGTCTGCACAAGAATCTGGTAACAAAGTTACTTTACCAAGTGTTCCACTATTTATCTTTAAATTAAATACAGAATTATATAATTTATTTTGTAGTATGCCTATATTCAAATCACTTATACTGCCTCCATTACCACCACTACCATTATGCCCAAAATCACAAGCCCAATCTCGCTCTGCTCTTTGTGAACCGGCATATCCTCCATTACCCCCTGATATTTCTAAAGTTAGTTCCCCAAAATTTTTTATTTGTTCTATTTTGGAGATCGTTATATCACCTGCATTTCCTCCATCTCCTCCATTAATTGGTTCATCTATGGCTGCCCCTGTACAAAGATCTATAACGCTATTTCCTCCAGTCCCCCCATCTCCAGTTTTTAAATTAATATTTAACTGATTATTATTTTCTATATTTGTTATATTAAAATTAATACTTCCGGAATTTCCTGCGTGATCTCCCATATCTGGACCATCATTATCTATAAGATCATCATTATCGGCACCATCTCCGTTTGCACCTTTCCCACCTATACCTGTTTGTAAATCGATTGTTGTTTTACCATTATTTTTTAAATCAATAATTTGAAATTTTAAATCCCCTGAATCTCCTGCAGTAAGCAAATCATTCTGGCCAGCTATTGCATCAGAGATAGTTGGTTTTCCTGGATTACTATAAATTTTTATGTCTGCAGTTGAATTTTGATTTACAAAAATAGATTCTATTATAATATCATGCGAACTTTTTTCTGTTAAATAATCATTAATGGTCATTATATGAAATTGTTTTTCTGAATTTACAACTATATTTGGTAATTCTATTATTTCTGAATTATCGCCTATAATTATTCGCGAGGAATTATTAATTATCAAATTACTTATAACATTTGGATTACTTGAAAAAAATTCAAAGTTCCCTCCTAAAAATAAATCATTGCCATTTGTATAAAAATTAATT
>DAOOON010000009.1:33919-34349 GCA_035387745.1 archaeon | reverse complement strand
TTAATACTCCGCCAACTTGGCTAATTGCGCTTCCTAAGAAGTTAGAACCTTCGGCAGCATAGACTGTTCCAATATTAAAAAACAACGATACAACTATCATTGTTACTAAAATTGATTTTAGATTTGATTTCATTTTTTACACCTTATTAATATTAAATTTAATCTTTTCTCGGACCGCAAATTGTTGAACTATTTGTCTGTTGACTAGTACAAACAGCTTCAGAGGCAGCTACCTTATATAAATATAATTTATTATTTGATGCACATCTTGCTGTTACAACCCATTTTTTATTACCGGAATACACACACACACAACCTTTTTGACCTATTTGGATATTGGCTTCACTACACGCTCTTGTTCCATTATTGCTTGAAGCAAGATAATATGTTGGATATACCGTAGTTACTGTCTTTGCTACACAAACACCAT
>DAOOON010000009.1:28176-33819 GCA_035387745.1 archaeon | reverse complement strand
CTTTACATTCTTTTGTAGTATCAGTACATAGTTTTGTTGTAGAACATTCTGGCTCAGCTGACTTTGCTACACAAACACCATCTTTACATTCTTTTGTAGTATCAGTACATAGTTTTGTTGTAGAACATTCTGGCTCTTTAGAATTATCCCTTAGCTTTTCTTTAATTTCTGTAATTTTGTTTTCTATTTCTGCAACCAAAGCATTTGCAGGCGCAATTCCTGCTTGATCTGGGAATTTTGCTTTTAATTTACCAAGACCCGATTCAAGGTCAGTTACAGCATTCTTAATATTTGTCTTTTCTTTGGACTTAATTTTTGGATTATCTAAGTATTTTAAATATTTATCTAATTCTTTGTCTATTTTATTTAATTCATTCATTAGAGCATCAGTTTTTTGAGCAGGTGTTGAGTTTGTATAATCTTTAGCAACTGTAGCTAAAACAGATGAGGTTATTGATTTTATATTTTTAGTAACTTCTTCAAAATTCTTTATTAAAGAAGAGACACCCCAGGTGAATAGACCATCTCTTAGGCCATTCCATAGGGCCATCTTCCAGATGGCGTCTTTCTTCATTTTTCCTAAAACGTTTACGTCTTGACCGTAACATTTATTGATAATGTTACCAATATCGTAACTCTTTGCTTTTGTTGGATTTCCTGTGTCTGAAAATTCATATCTGTATAAATCATACTCGTATCTATCAAGATCAATACATTGTGTCGTTGGCCTTACTTCTACTCTTACTTTTCCAACATTTCTTTCTGAGCCTCTTGCTCCACTTACCTTTGAATATACATTTAATAGATAAATTCCTGGCATTGCACCCTGAGACATAACTTTTATCTCTTCACTTGATCCGGTAGCTGGAACTACTATGTTTTCTTTTGGATTTAATACTAAGCCCGTACAGTCATCACAAGATAAACGATAAGTTATCTCTGAACCACAACCTTTGTTCTCAATTACAAAGGCGTCTGGCTCGCCAGTATCTTTTGCTGTTAAGACTTTCTTTGAGACCGCATAACAGTCTTTTAAGCTTATTACATGTAATACAAACTTATATTCGCTTATTAATTCTTGAGCACCAGAGCCTGTGTCATTTAATGATCTAAAAATAATCTTTCCTTTTATGTCTCCTGTAAATCTACCAACAGGAGTATATTTTAAAACAACGTTGTGTTGCTTTTCAGAATCCACAGAGTCATAGATGTTCTTATAATAGCCATGTGATAACTCCACTAATCTGTTACCAACATTAACTGTAAATACCCCTAAAGGACTACTGCCTTCATACTCAACTTTAGCAGAAAGACCCCCATTTAATGGAACTGGTTTAGAATTAACTCCGCAGTTGTTCTTAAAAGTAAATTGCTTTTCTACATATTTATCAACTACTGTTGTCTCCCAAGACTCTTCTGAAAGAGTCATACAATGAGAATCGTCCATTAACCCTTCATAACCAACAGTTAATGTTACTGGTAGTTCTGTTGCCCAGATATACTCTTTATTATATTTATCTTTTAGTTTAATTACTAATTTAGAACTGATGTTTCTTGTTGAATCTATTGTGCTTGCTCTAGGGCTTGTAAAGAAACTTGCAGTAATCTCTTGTTTATTATTATAATTATCTGCGCCAGGCTTTTCACTTGAATCAACACCAGGAATCTCTGTGCCTACAAATCCTAATAACGAATTATTTACTCTTTGTACATCTATTGCATCTATTTCACTGTCGTTACCCATAAAGGTAATAGAATCAATTACTAACTCGCTTTCGCTTCTATTTTCAATAGTAAACTTTGCATTTTCTGTTTTCTTAGTATTAATATTTAAGGATACTCCAAGTCTTGTTGGAGTGATCTCAAAGATCTCGTCAGTTATCTTTATCTCACTTATACTTGTCTCATACTCTTGTGCCTCAACATAAACATAAACTTTGTTGTTTGGTTCTTGGCCTGGAATATTATTTACTGAAGCTATACCTAAAGCTCCTACTGGAACTGGGTTTGCCAAAAGATCTCTTTTGAATCTGTCCTTTACTCTAACATTAACTTGCTTATCAACTTCGATATTTGTGATTGCATCTTTAACCTCAACTTGAAGATTGAAGTTCTTTCCTGAAGGTATTACATTCGGCGTAATCTTAACTATAAAGGTTTTATCAGAAAGCACATGTATTGCTACTTGCTTTGTAAAAATTACTCTTTGATCAGAAACAAAAGTTAAATCAAATATTCTGTCGCCTTTTAGAACTGGTATAAAATCAATCTCTCCTAATATCTTTGTGTGTGGATTAAATTGAGTTATTGAAATATCATATTCGCTAGTATTCTCATTTGCAGTTGTTGTTAATAATTGACCATTTGGTTGAGTTATCTTAATGCTACTAAACTTTAGGCCTTTGTCTTCGTTTTTAATTTGCATTCTTGAATTTACATTATAGACCGTGTCTGCGTCATTATTGATTAAACCAAATCTTAATTTATAATGTTGATTTGGAGAAGCAGTATAATTGTCAACAACATCTTCTCTTAAGTCCTCATCAAGATTAATAATATTTAAATTAAAACAGAAATCATCAGAACATGCTTGTTCTTCGCCAATATTAAAGTTTTCTGTTTTCTGTGTCATATATTCTAAATCATTACTATTTGGTGTGTCATCTATTGGATCTGTTTCATATCTGTTATTTTCTGTATAACCATAACCTAGATAATTGATTGCAACTTCTTCGCCATAGACTGCTGTGTCTTTTACTTTTACGTCTGCCATAATGGTATAAGCATTTGCATAATTGGAACCATAAATTTCATTAAATAAAATCTTTGCCCATTTCGCGTCTCCTTCAGTTAAAGTGTCAACATCATCAATACCGTCATAACCACTTTCAGAGCTATACTGAGTATATCTTGTGACTTCTGCGTTTGGTAGATTTATTGATCTTATATAGATACTATCGTTTTCCATATATGGGCTTGCAACTGAGCTTGGAGAGCCAGTTCTTACAACCGCCCCAACTTCTTCAAACTCGTCTCTGCCGTCTCTATCTTGTGGTATTAATAATAAAAATCTTGCTTTGTAGTCTGCGCCTGATTTTAAATAACCATTTAGTTTTTCTCCAACATCATTAAAAAAACCTAAAAATTTAATTTCTGGTTTTTGAAGACTTGTTTGTTTTGGATATAGCGTTACTTTTAACTCATTTATTGTGTCTGCCTTTAGATATATGTACTCTGATTGAGTAGCACCAAGATTATCTGCAATATCTGAAATTACGGCATAAACTTCTGAATCTGAAACTAAATCAGATATTAAAAATGTACCGTCTATATTTGCTAAATCCCCACCCCAAATTGCTCTTCTAGAATTATATTTATCAAATAATAAAATGTTTGCTCTTGGTACTGGCTCGCCATAATGATCCACAACAGTAATATTTATTGATGTTTTAACTACTTCTATTGGAATAATTACATTTACTTCTTCGGTTGAGCTACTGATAATTACTTCAAATTCTTCACTTACGCCTTCAGAAGAACCCTTAAATGCTTTAGCATAATATGTGCCTGGTGCGACTCTAAATGTACAGTTGCCATCAGAATTTGTAATTTGCGAATCATAATCTGTTAAAAATCCGGTAGTTGAATCATAAAGAACAACTTGCGCGTGACTAAAACCTTTTACTGTTACACTATCTAATACAGTTACTTTTACGGTCGCTGTTGTTTGTGGAGTTATTTGTTGTAAAGTAATTGTAACTGTTGGGTTTGTTGGAATGCTTTCAGAAGCAGTAATGTTACTTGCTGAACCAACCAAATATCCTTCCTTTGAAGCCACAACTCTATATGTTCTACTTAAATCATAAACTGGTACATTAACAATACCATTTGAATTTGTAGTGTGCCCACTAGAAATAATATTGTCTCCATATTTTAATTTTACTTCTGCGTTTTCTATTGCTTGATTATTTGTTCTCTTAACTTTTACTTGAATATATCCTGCAATTGTTCTTGTCATATTTATTGTTTTTGGAGTAATACCTGAAACAATTATTGATTCCTCAACTAATCCATATTCTGGAACTGCTCTTGTGTCTGTTATTTTCAAAACATAGCTGCCAGCATCTACACTTAATATTGTACAAGATCCAGCTGTCGTTGTACAGTTTTTTCCATACGCTGCAATACCATTTGTATATAATTCTGCTCTCATTCCAGTAAGAGGACTTCCGTCTTCTCCAAGAACTGTTACATAAACAGGATAAACTGCTTCAAAATCAATTGGATCACTAGAAACAAAATCAATTGTGCCTATATTTTGGGTTATGGATATGTCGTTTCTTGTAACATAACCTTCAATCATTATAGATTTTGCTTTCAATTGACAATCACTATCTGCAATAATTGTTATATTACCAGAACTAAATGTTAATGAATTTGGTGGTAAGACTCCAAAATTACTACACATAAATTCAATTGTTCCTGTTTTATTTATTTGCATTCTTGTTTGACTATCGACTAGTGTAAAAGAATAAGTAGAAGTTGTTTCTTCAGAAATACTATACAAATAAATATCTATTTCGTCGTCATATTCTGCGACAAATTCTTCGCTATATGATTCATAATCACTTCCAAAATAATCAATATCTACAGAATATTTAGTATTGAATGGCAATCTAATTTTTGAAGTTAAGCCGTTTTCATTAGTTTTAAGATTATAAGCGTCATCGGAAGTAGTAACTAAAACTGGCGCTAATGGGACTGGCTCATCAAATTCATCCATTACTTTAAAAGTTAATTCTATATCTCCTGATCCTTTAATCATTGGCAGTAATAAAAAGATTCCTGCAATTATCATTATTATTAGAAGTATAAAGAAAATAAGAGAAGGCATAAATTTGTCAATCTTATCTGTTACTTTATACAACCCTGTTTTTTCAACAAAATCATACCATTTATTTTCTATAGAATAATAGAATTTCTTTAATCCCATGTTTTTTACACCTTAAATTTTTTGAATATTATTTCATATATTATATTATATCTATGCTGTTTTTGTAAAATTTAAATTACTTAATGTTAAAACTGGCCCTGTTAATGACGCCTTTTGTCCAGAAACAATTGTATAGGTTCCATCAATACCTTGATTACCTGAAATATTTAAATTACCAGATGCAGTTACATCAAATCCCAGCGCTTTACCAGAGATATTTAATTGCACTGTGTTGCCACTTATTATTGCTTTACCACTAGATATTGAAACCTCTGCGGTTTTATTTCCAGATTCAAATTTAACAGTTCCACTTAATTTTTTATTTTCTAAATCTAAAGTTAAATTACCGCCGGTTACTTTTGCAGGTTCAGACCCTATAGGTGTGTTAACATTAAAGTTTCCGCCTGTTATTGCTAGTTGTGCTGGGCCGGTGGCTGGCGTTGGTGTTGCAGGACTTATAGAACCTTGCCCTGTACCCGCTGTTGCGTTTTCAGTAGTTGCCATATTGGCATCAACACTAAATGTTGTTTTTTGAGGATTGTACCACAACATAAAGCCATTATTGAAATTGAAACACATAGTTTCACTTGAGATACCATCAACCATTATCTTTACTGAACTTGTTTCTTCAGCTGTAAAATTACTTGAAC
>DAOOON010000009.1:17865-28076 GCA_035387745.1 archaeon | reverse complement strand
CCATCAACCATTATCTTTACTGAACTTGTTTCTTCAGCTGTAAAATTACTTGAACTAGTTATGTCTTTTAGTACTCCATAAACGTGCGTAAAGTTCTTTGTAGCACTTAGTGTTGTCGGAACAATATTAAATTTCATATCTAAGTTTGAAGAGGTCTTTAATTGATAGTCTGCACCTTTTGTTGTTTCATTTATTTTTTGGAAAATAAACAAAGTATTTTTTAATTCTGAAGTGTCTTTTGAAGAATATTTGCCATTTGCTATATATTCTATCTTATATGCCCCAGAAGATAAAACCTGTAATGGTCTTATATCTTTAAAAGATATTGCTGCGTTGTCTTTTGGAACATTTAATATAATACCATCTTGTACTTTATCCCAACCGTTGTTGTAGTTATTAATAATAACTGTTGCTTTTGATTGCCCGGTATTTGCGGTCTTAAAAGGCACCCCGAAATAATGGAAATAATAAGCGTTTGTTGGATTTGTAAAGAAGGTGTTTGTCTTATAATCTGGATTATTATTATAATAATCTAATAAATTAGAAGTTATTTTTTGAACAGTATAAGTTAATTGTTTATTAGTTGAAGAATTCTTAAATGCAATGCTGTATGTTCCTGGAGTTGCAACCTCTTTTACTGGAGACGTTGAATCTAAAGTTAAATTCCATGCTCCACTCATGAACTGAACAGCACCAAATATTGATTTCGTATTTCCTGAATTTAATGCACCGTATGTCTTTGCATTAATAATAAATGGACTTATTGTGTCACCATAATATAACTGCATTGTATTTAGATATTGATTCAAGAACTCAGCAATAATTGCTTGCTCTTGTAAAGAAGTTGAAGCGCTATTAATCTTCTCTTCTAATTTTCCTTCACTTCTTAAGAAAGAATCAACAGTTATTTGATAGACGTCTCCGTCTTGCTTTACGTTCTTTGTAAAGTCATTATCTCCAAATATGGTCATATACGCTTTTATGTTATCTGCTGAAAGATTTACTGGTGTTGGTTCGCTTGTAGTTATTGGACCAATCTTTGCTTCAAGTATTGTAAATTTTCTTAAATCTGCAGGCACTCTATTTAATACTGCTTTTAAAGCCTGTAATATTGAATTTGGGTCGCGATTATTAAATGTTTGACTTGAAACTATGCTTTCTATTGCGGCCTTATCTAATGGATTTTCATCTTCATCAAAGAAATAAGGATTTGCTGCAATCTTATTTCCTTCAAGTAAGAAATATGTTCCATCTAATAGATAGGTTTTATTTGCACCTTGCATATCTGCTTTTTTAGATATGGCAATTCTTAATTGATCTTGATCACAATAGACTCTTCCATAATCACATATATTATGAGTTATATCTGTATCATTATATGTAAATAATAATCTGTTAAAACCATATTTTTTAAAATTATCTTCTCCAGTGAATCCTTGTTTCTTAAATCCTTTTGGATCATAACACTCGCCAGGATTTAGAGCCTCGCTACCTGCGAAGTATTCTGTAAATGATGGTACTTGTGCCCCGGTCGTTGTATCTGTGGAATCTGTTGGTGGTGTTTGACCTTCAAGAGCAGAACTGGTGTCTGCAAAGCTATCTATATAACTTAACCATTGAAGCTTATCTGTTAAAGTAATCTCTGCTTCCATTTCATCATTTCCTAATCTTGGATTAGAATAAGTAATTCCAAGTAATGCTGTTAAATTTACGGACTTGCCAACATCATAATAATCTTTTCTTAGTGCGGTTAGTTTCTTAGCAATAGAATTATTATCTTCGCTATCAAGTCTTAATGTTTTTTCTGTAATATCAGGATTTCTTCTAATTTTGATGGTCATTATTTCTGTGGTTTTACCGTCTACATATCTATATGTTTTCTTTGGCTTAAGATTTGCATTTACATCTCCAATAGAGAAATATTGAACCTCTCCAACAATTAATTGATCTTCATTTAAGACACTTAAACCTAATAATGCATAGCCCATGTCATAACAGGTATTGATTACCATTAGTTTCTTTTCTGTTGTATCTATTCCAGAGAAATCAAATTCTGTAGGAACTACGCTTATACAATTTTCAGGCAAAATACTAACTGGTCTATTTACTGAAACAACTATGTCTTTTACATAAGTGTATTCTTCTATAGCATCATCGTCTGGCTTTGCATTTACTGCTATCTTGTATTGTCCAAGAACTTGTGAGCCCTGTACACCTAACATTCCACTTGCGCCTTTTTTTAATGCCATTTCTGAATTTTCAGGATCTGTAATTATTACTCCACCAAGAGTACTAAATTGTAAACTTAATTCTTCTGAACAATTGTTTCTAATTTGTATTTGCGCTTTCTCACAACCAAACATTCCAGATGATGAAAAGCCTTGAGCACCTTGATATCCTGCAGGGGTATTTTCTCTATAATTTGTATATGGGACTCCTGTTCCCAATACACTTTGATATCCCATCATACTAGTTGGATAAGTTGAACCAGTTAACCAACTTTGATTCATTGATTGTGGTGCTTGGCCAGCATATTGATAATTATATTGGCCCATTAAAAATGGATTAAAATTCATTGTGTTTGTTCCACCAGCATATAGATTATAACCATAACCCATACAATATGGAATTGTAATTGGAGAGCTTGGTGTTTCTATACAACTAACATAATTGTTTAATATTATGCTTGGTAAATGCTGTGACTCTATTACATCTATACCATTTACATTTGGCCTATTTGATGAGAATGTGATTATTGGATTTGATAATCCACTTTTTGCAGACTTGTTTGGTCTAAAGATTAATTTTATGGTTGCGGTTTCTTCTGCTACAATTTTATTTGCAACTTCCACTTTTTCATCAAGTGATAATTTTTGTTCTTTACCAGAAACCACTACAAAATAATCTCCTAATTTCTTTGTGTTCTTATAGTCTGATTCTGCATAAATTCTGCCAATATCTACTGGCTCATCATCTACTGTACAATTATTTTTAATTTTAAGATTATATTCTATATCGTTTGAATTTTCAACTCTTATTGTTGTTTCTTGAGGATTAATTTCTAAACAGTCTACGTTGTCTACAGAATTCCCAAAAGTAATTCTTACTTTTATTGGAACTTTAATAACCCAAACTTTTGCAAGACTTGCTTCACTAACGCTAATTAGAAGATCTCCTTCTATAACTTTTTGAGCCATTAAATCTATTCCTTTCTCTGTTAATTTAGTTGAAATATTTATTTGTTGCTGGAATGAGGGTTCTAAAATTGTGCCTTGTGCGCCACTTTTTATAGAAACATAATCTGACCTTATGTTTGTTTCTAAACCAATAATTGTTAATGGTAAAACTGAATTATTCACTAATATCAAACCAGAATCTTGAGAATAACCTTTAGAAATATCTAATTGTATATCTAATTTCTCTGGTGTTGCAACAACTAGATTTTCAGAAACTATTTGCTTTATTGTAACTCCACTATAATTTTGTTTTTTAACTGTAAATTCTACTTCGTCTTTTATATCTGTGGATGGTAACATTACTGAATATAAACCGTCTCTGTCGGTTTTACCATTTGCTATAGTCTTTCCGTTTATTCTTATAAAAACTGTTGCATCAGAAATTTTTGTGCCAGATTCTTCTGTTACTCCTACAGAAATAACATTAGGCACAAATGGAACCATTGTTTTTGGAACAACATCAACAATCATTTTTTTTGAAGGCTTAAGATCAAAGTGTATTATCTTTGAGAATACGCTGTCGCTATTTGCATAAATATTAAAGGTCAATTCGTCTGTTACGTCATTAATTACACTTAAATCAATTGAACCATTTACTGTGCCGTTCGCATTTATATTTCCTAAACTAATATTTGAAAAATCAGTGTCTGTTATTGGTAGACTGCCACCAGAAGTTATATCATATTCGTTTAATACTATTGTTTGGCCTGTTGGTGAAACCACTAAAATTGCATCTGTCGCAGGTCTTTCAAAACTTAATCTAAAATTAAGTTGATAATCTGTTCCTTCTTTTGCTGTAAACTTGTCCATTATTCTTTTTTCTGCACCTGTAGATTTGTCTTTGATAGTAAAAGCATAGCATATTCCGTTTTCACAACTGGATGAATCACCTACTGAAATGATTTTCTTATTTGCATATGCATAAAGTGCCTGTCTATTTGGAGAAGTTAGGCTTGTTCCAATAACATCGTCTTTTGGATTTCTTAATATTGCAGAACCTTGTTGATATTCTGCTCTATAAAATATGGATTGATCGGTTGTTGCTGTATCTGTAACTACAATGTCTGCATCAATAATATAAGACCCTTCTATTGGGTTATCTAAAATAACATTAAACCATTTAGCATCTTTTCGGACTATTGAAGCAGTATCTTTTGATTCTCCATTACATGGTGTATAATCAATTGAACCAATGATTTTATTTCCTGCAAATTTTATTTGTTTAATATATATAGAATCTTCAGTTATTGAATATGTTCTGTTACCACAAGTTTCTCCTTCTCCTGTTCTTATGTGTGCTAGAACTTTTGAGTATTTTTTATTAACATTTAATAAAAATCTTGCTGTTGCGGATTGACCAGCACTAACTGCTGGCAACTGTTCTCCATTTGCGGAAAAATAGCCAACAAACTCCAGACTTGCAGAGCTTGAAACATTAGAAGGAATGACTATTGTATCGTTTGTTACATTTTCTGCATCTACAGAATATCTTTTTGTAATTATTGTGCCGTCTGCTGTGACTATAGCAAAATATACTTCTTTATCTGCTCTAATTGGTAATATTGCAAGACCTGTTTCGTTAGTGGTTGTTTGCTTTTCTGTCATTTCTTTATTTGTGCTTGCATCATATGCTTTTATTGTTGCATTTGAAATAGGATTGCCATCTGAATTTAATATTGTTAAATTATAAGTGCCATAACCAATTGAAACTAAAATTGGAACAGACGTCTCTTCTCTTTCCTCTACTACAAAATTATTTGTTCTACCAGTAAATGGACCAACTATTGCTTCTGCTAAATAAGTTGTTTCCACACTTAAATTTGAAATAATTACTCTGCCTGTTACATCTGTAGTTACAATTTTAACAACTGTATTATTTAATGCATCCCATATTTTTACAGTCGCATATTCTAAAGGATTTAATTCTGTATCGGTTACGCTAATCAATAAACTGGTTTTTGTTTCTTCAGTCATACTCCTTAAAGTGACCTCTGTTGTACTTTCAGAAACTGTTGCATTTCTGTTTGTGTAAACAAAATAACCTTCTTTATCAAAGGACAAAACATAAGTTACATTCTCTTTTACTCCAAACTCTACAACCCCCGTAGAATCAGTAGTTTTAATATCAATTGTAGAACTGCCTTTTGATAATTTTACAGAAACGCCTTCTAGATATAATCCAGAATCGTTTTTTACTTTTACTTTTATAAACCCAACAACATCTTGTTTTATTTCTAATGATTTAGTGTTTATCCCTGTAGTTATTGTTACTGGTGTTTGAATATTATTTGCATAATCTTGATCGTTTATTCCAGAATAAATTTTTTTTGTATCATCAGAAACTAATATTCTATAGGTCTTTGAAACTTGAACTAACTCTGTTGAAAAAATACCATTTGCATTTGTTGGTCCACTATCAACCTTTATCCCTGTTAAATCATATATTGATACTGACATGCCGGGTAGAATTATTCCTTTGTCTTTATCTTTTATTGTTACCGATAATGTTGCGTAGTTTACAGAACTACTAAATATTATTTCCCCACTTGTTCCATCCGCAGGAATCTTTGTTTCATAATCACTTCTGTTTTTTACATCTACTGTTAAACTGCCACAATCTGTTGGTATATCGTCTAATGTGTGAGATCCACCTTTAACTATTACTGTTTTTTCATAGTCTGTTCCAAGACAACTAAATTCTACATTTAATTCAGAAGTTACTGCTTCTCCTGATTGTGTTTTAAATAAAATTGTTTTTGTGGTTGAAAATGCGCCTTCTTTTAAATGAACTACTAGTGATTCCTTTTTTGGATCAATTGTATATTCTTCTCTATCTGAGAATAGATATTTATCGTCTGCTAATTTTAAAACATAAGTTGAATCTTTACTTAAATCTTTAAAATAAAAATAACCTTCAGAATCTGTTTCTATTGTTTTAGACTGGCCATTTAATTTTACTTTTAAGGTTATATCAGAAATTGGATCATTTGTTTCATTTACAAATTGAACAGCAGTTCCGTGCGGTCCACCTGTTATTCCAAAAACAGGAAGTAATAAGAAAATTATCAAACCGATTATTGCAAGAATAAGAATTATAAAAATAGGGAATGTTGGTATTCCATTTTTTTCTAGAGGATCAACTAATTTGTATAAATTAATTCCCTTTTCCTCCAGATTATCAAGCATTGCAAAATATTTATCTTCTAATTTATAGTAGAATTCTTTTAATCCCATTTTTGAAAACCTTCTTTTATTTCAGATTTTAATATAATATATATTATAATAGATTAAACAATTGTTTATAAATATTATCTTTTTTGGATAATATATCTAATAACAAAAAGGTTTATAAAATAATATTAATTAACTGGTATAAGTTATAACTTTATGATTTCTTTGGGCCACAATTTGGGGCTGAACTGTCACTATCGACTTGGCTGTAACAAACCCATGGTTGTATTCCTGAGCCGATTTCATCAATTGTGGTGTCACCAAAAGAATTTGCAGAATTTGGATCTAAATAACCATTATCATTTATTATAAGCTTCAGATTTGACCAATTATTGTCCGGAGTAAAATAAAACTCACTAAAATCTTCACGTAAATGTATTTTAATATTTGTATTAACGCCTTTATAAGATTCTTTTATTCTATATCTTGGATCTGTTTCTATAAATTGCAGAACTGTTGTTGCATTATTTATTTCAGAGCAATTAAAAATGCCAGAATATTGTGAGTTATCTGCGGGCAAATTTAAGCTTGCTTGATTATCGTACCAAGGTTTATTAACTTGCCAGATTAGCGAGGATTTGTTATCTTTTAAGAATAGACCTAAGCCGCCTACAAGAGAAGGCATTTTGCTTAATGCATCAAAGTTGAATGCACCATAATCGTCGTCAAAATTACTTGCAACAGTAGTAACATATTTTTTACTTCTTTTTGAACTAACGTCTAATACAAATTCAAAAATATTAACATCTGGAGCTATTGGAGTTATGAGGCCATCCATTATTAATCCATTATTGTAAGTAATTGTTTGGCCGTTTCTTTTTTGGCTCAAATTTCCTAGAAGCGATTGACCATAAAGTTTTAGAAAGCCATCTTTAATGTTTTCTGTAGAATCATATGTTGTAGGAAGATTTTTTACTTGTGATATTGAAAGTAAATTAGAAGGCACCGATGCCGTTAAAGTTTTGGGAATAGTATGGCAAAAACTGTTCCCTACTCCTATTTTATTTGGCGTGATAAAGAAATTATTTCTTGGAACGCAGGTTCCTGGATCACAAAAACCAAGCCTTGCCTGCTCTAGGGTGTTGTGAATTGTTGGAGAGAAAAAACCAACATTCTCGTGTGTTGCAGGATTTTCATTTTCTTCTGTATCATTATCTAAAACAATATTTCTTGCAGTTCTTAATGCTTGAAGACCACGCCATGGCATATATATCTTATAAATCTGTCTGCTTAATACTGGTCTTTGTATTACTTGATTACTTTTAGTTCTTAAAACAGTTACTATCGGCAACAATTCATAGTTTTCATCTGCAAGCTGAGTAGTGTCTAATGTTAAAAAGAAAGAGCCATTACAGTTGGTATCGGTTTGATTACAATCAATAATATCTGCTTTCTCTCCTCCTGCTTTAAAAATATCAACAACTACATCAATAAATAAATTGTTTGTATCGCTATCAGGGTCAGTTGCTTGAATTTCACAATTACAATTTGGTGCTCCATATTCACAATTTTCGGTACAAACTATTTTTGTGCCGGTGTTTGTTTCTGTTCTTATATCATATCCTGGTGGCTCCATTTTATATTTAAGATTAAAAAGTATACCTTGAGCAAAGTATGCAGGAAATGCTCTTTCAAAAAAATTGTCTTTTATAAACCATTGTGTAAAATCATCCCAATTCATATCCATTTGGTCTCTAGTTACTAGCATATGATTTCTAGACATGTGCTCTTCCCAATTGGATCTAAGAGTTATTATGAAAGTATTAAATGCATCAGCTCTTGCAAGATCAGCAATAGTCATAAGATCAGACATTGACGATTGATCTTGAATAAGAGAGAGATACGTGTCTTCTGTATTAATCATATTAAAAATTAAAGACAAGGCTACAGATACTAATAACAAAGAGATCAGTGCTGTAAATAATGTAAAGCCTTTTTTATTCATGATTAAATCTAAATAAAAATATAAGAAAAAGATTTAAAAGAGGTTAGTATTATGATAAATTATTATTTATTGCAAAATTATCATAAGTTGCATAACCACTTTTTGGAACAACTATGAAAAATATTTTCTCCATAGGATAGGCGCCACCATCTGCAGATAATAAAGGACTTAATTTTCCTTTACTTCCATTTTGTTGTAATATCATGTGTTGACCATATTCGTTTTTACCAACATATAAAACAACATGTGGTGGTTGACAATTTTTAAGAACGTTACTTGTGCCTTCTATGCCTATTACTACACCAGGCACTAATACATTATCTAATGAACTTGTACTATCTTCTCCTTTTTGCCAAACAATTCTGTTTCTTGTTCCATAATTTTGATTTGCGCCAGTACCAGAATCACAAGCATTTCCTGCAACATAGTTTGCGCCATATAGCTTACTAGATGCTCCTGTAACAAATGCAGCACACATGTTTGGAGTTAATGGCTTAATATCAACACACACAGTGCCACTACTACTAAATGTACAGCTTGCATAATCTTTTAATTTTGTTTCGTGTTCAGAATACATTCTCATTTGTAAATCTTCAATATTTGTTGCAATTTGAGTTGCATCAATTCTGTCTTTCTCTTCTTTTAGTTCTGACCAATCTTGTGATTGTACTTGCGGTGTATTATTTTGTAATAATTCATCTTGATGCTCTAAAGTCTGTATGTCTTTAATTTCTTTATTATCTGTATAATATATTACTATATCATTACTTATTGCCGGTATTTCTTTTTCAATCATTATATTATAACGGTCTGAATTTTTTATTACTGTTACTTTATACCACACATTCTTTTCAAATTCAGTAACTGGAATTCCTTGATAAACTAAATTTGCTAATTGTCCGTTCTCGTTTGAAAGACGATTTAAATATTCTTTCCCTGCAGCATTTGAAATTCCAACTATAACCATATCTACCCCCATTTTTAGTAGACCTGTTGATATCCTTCTTAATTTTGAAGGCAACTTCTGGGCAGCAACTAGTCCTGAAGCATCATCTATTTTATTTATTACGTCATCGGATACTTCTATGGCCCCTTTTCCGGTTTTTGCTAAATCATCTTGTGCGCTTGCCAATTCATTAGCAGCAGTTTTGTATTTTTCTATAGCCTGTTGAAGACCAGCTCTTTGATCTTTTAATTTTTCTAAATATTTATTTCTTGCGCCTATTGTTACTATGTTTTTACTTTTTTCCATATTCGCTATTTGGGTATCTAACATAGCCAATTGCTTTGCAGCACTTGCTGATGATTTTTCTAAACCGGAAATCGTATTTGCTAATTGTGCGGAACTCATAGTTGATTTTGATCCAGTGACTATTGAAGATAAGGCCGAATTTACACCTTTAATCTGATCATCAATAAGAGATACATTATTTATTTTGTTTTGTAATTCGGAAGAAACCTCTATACTCCCTGCTCCGTTTGGTTTTAATTTAGAAACGTCATCACTAATTTCAGATAGCCCTTCTTTTGCTTTAAGTAAGCTTTCTCTATTGGCTTTTAACGTATCTAATTTTGCAGTATCAGATGGGTTTGTAATATTGATTGCGTCATCTATTTGTTTTATACCGTCATCAATACCTTGATTTGTTTGTTTTAAAGAATTAACAATTTTCAGCTGATCATCCGTGGTTATTGCGGCTGTGCTAGTGGATATTGATGTTGTCCCTTTTAATAGTTTATCAAGATCGTCTAATTGATTATTTATTTTGCTAATTTCGTCTAATTCAATTGTTGTGCCT
>DAOOON010000009.1:0-17765 GCA_035387745.1 archaeon | reverse complement strand
ATCGTCTAATTGATTATTTATTTTGCTAATTTCGTCTAATTCAATTGTTGTGCCTTCACGAGCCTTAGCAATAACATCATCGATTTCATTAATCTGGTTTTTTAATTTATCTACTGCTGCTTCTGCTTGTGTTTTTGTTAATAATTTTTGCAATTCGGCTTTTGTACTTTCAGCACTATTTATAAACTGAACTTGATTACCACCAGTAATTTTGCTGGTTGTTGTTAATGGAGATTTAAGGTGCTTTTCAATATCACCTGCAAATCTCTCTCCACTTGGTATATGAGCCCCGACTCTTTCGTCTATAATATTTGGATTTTGTATATAAGAGTTCGGATGTTTTTTTAGAATGTCTGCAATTTTCTGTTTATCCTCAGTAGGCATACTATAAAACAAATCTCTTTTTTGTTCTGGTGTCATTTTAATAAATTCTGTATTATCTGGATGAAGCCCAGCTTTTTTTAAAATCCTATTAACTGTTGTTTGATCCCCTCTTCCTGCATTAAACCAATATTTAGTACCCTTTTGTGGATTATGAGCTAAATAGTCTATATGGTTTACTAATTTAGTTGAATGTATTGTTCTACCTAATCCGCCGCCAGTTGTAGTTGTAGTACCTGGGACAAAATTCACAAGTCTTGGAACTTCCGAATTAGGAATTTCTATTATTTTTCCTACATCATCTATATCTAATCCAGAAATTCCACCTATATCTGTCCACTTTATTGATTCGACACCTGACTCTGGAACAACTAAACCTATATCTCCAGGAAAGCCATTTAATCTTCTTGCATCCCTAATACCTACTGTTGCCACTCCAGCACCAGCAGCCGTACTTAAATCTGATGCTCCTGCGCCTTCTTCTGCTAATTGACTGGCTAAAGCTTCAGTTTCTGCAACACCGTCTCCTCCTCCAAATATTGCTCCGGCTATACTATTAAATGCACCACCTAAAAAATTTAAAGCGGCGCCCAAAAATTTTGCAAAATCTCCAACAATTGGAATTTTATAAATAAAATCCATCACTTTTTCTGTAATTCCGGTTTCTTCACCAAACATTAGTACTGTTGGAATACCACACCCAAGACCACAATTCATTGCAATATCTTTTATTACATTGTGTACAAACATTACTTGCCCTAAAACTGGAATTAAATTCCACAATGAATCTGCCCCATAAGTTAAAAGAGCACAACTAGAAAAACAACCGAGCAAATAAGAACCTGCTCTTTTTAGAGCCCTACTAACTTTTGCGTTCTTTTCTGTCTTTGTTTCTTCAAAATCACACTCTTCTGGTTTGTTAAACATTGTGGCTTTGCCACCTAAACTATCATAATATTTCTTTAGAGCTTCACAATATTCTTCTTTGTCATTTTTATTGTATTCTTTATCCCATGAAACAAAAGTATAAAATGACTGTTCGTTAACTCCTGCATTTTCTGAACTTAACTTTCCAGATACAGAATCTCCAATTCCTATTAATTGTATTGGAGTCATTCCTGAATTTATTAAAGTAATATTTACGTCTGCTTTTCTTTCAGAATTTATCTTTCCAGTCCTATAACCGCTCTCAGCAATTATTTTTACATTCTGATCAGACCAGCTAACTACTTGCCCAATATCTCCTAAGAAACAAACATTAAAATCTGTTGGCTTGTCTTTTTCAAGAACTAGCGACAATTTATCTGTATAGTCTTGTCCTGAATAATTAAATTTAGTTCTTACGCCTAAAATATCTTCATACTTAACAGTTATTTTCTCAGCTACTGCTGATTGTGCAGTAAGAACAACACATTTTTCTAAAGGTGTTAATTGTAATTTATCATTTTGCGCTTTTAAAGATAAAGCTCCATATTCTGCGGCTTCAAAAGATAAAATTAACATATAGTTTTTATCTTGTGAAATACATATGTCTGCAGGAGTTCCATTAATTATGTCTTTTACATTTTCAGAAACTTGCTTTACAAATTCTTCTGAATATTTTGATTCTTCTCCTTCTTTATTTATTGTATAATAATCATTTACAACTAAATTAACCTTTTCTGGCTGAGGACTGGTTGCCGTTGTTGTATTATTAAAATACAATTTTGCAATTGCATTTTCATTTTCTGTAATTGTGCCAATTGAAACATCTAATTGACTAAACTTTTTAATGTTGTCTGTCCTTAATTGGAATCTTTCATCGCTATCGAATGCTTGTTTTGCAATCGTTTTGCCAATGTTTTCATCGCCACTAATCATTGTTAGCCAGGTGTCGCCCATATTTGATTTTTTAAAATGCGTTGTATCTTTTGGTAAATACATTCTTACATTTTCTATACTTTTTGCACAAGGGCCTGTTTTATTATAATCTATAGTTACAAAGAAATACGCTTTCTCTGGAGCCAGGGTTTTTTGATCCTTTGTTGCAATTCTCCCATCTATTGTTATTTTATATCTTCCACAACCCTGCATTTTATTGTCTACATGTATGATGTTTCCAATCATCTGTAAACCACCAGAAGTTGAACCTACGTTTTCTCTTATTGCATAATTTTTAATGGTTGGATATTTTGTTGCCTCTTTAGTGTTGCCCAAAACAATTTCTAAGGTTCTTTGAGATAGTGAATCGTTTTGTAGATAGATTGGAATGTTCTTAAATAACTTTAACTGGTCTGGCTTTAATAAATCAGAAATTACACAGCCATTTTGCTGTGATGTAGCCATAGAACAATTTGTTTGTGCAAGTTCATTATTTAATTGTTTTGAAACATCTATGACAACATTATGTAGTTCTTGAATTTTTTCTAATATTAATTCAGCTGCACCCTCTGCATCACAATAACCATCTTCTTTACAATCTGTAACAATCTTAGGCATTGCAACATCCATTTTTTCATCTGAATCACAAATTTTTACTGAAATATTTTCTTCTATTCTCTCTAAATCTTCTACAGTGTCTTCATCAGGTGCTTCTACTTCTGTTGAAATCCAAATAATTTCAGAAGTCACCATACTTAATGCGGTGTTATTTACTGGAATTCCTATTATTGTAAATCTATTCTCCGTTCTAGGAGTAAAATATCTGGTTGGTTTTACTTTCAAATAGAAAGGAACAGTTTGACCAATACCTATAAATGGTATTGGGGTTGCAGGAACTAAAGCAACACCTGTGCCTTCGCCAAATGCCAAAGTAAAATCATTAGGTGCCCTATTAGGATTTATATCATAATCTATATATGCTATTGGCTCTGCACATTGATTTGTTATATTAATTAACTTGATTTTTTCTTCTCCAATTCTAGTATAGAACGCAATCTTTTTTTGATCTATTTTTAAACAACTTGCTGAAGAAATTCTAAAATCTACAGTAAATTTTGCATCTATTGGATCCTTTGAACCAGGAGAAATTGCAGTCACTTTATAGAAAAGTGTCGCTCTTGTTGCATTGCTCACTTTGCCTTCATAAATAATACTAACTTGTTTTGTTTGGCCAGGTTTTATTTCTTCAAAAGTTATTGGTTCAATCTTATCTTGAATATTAGAAACATATTTTTCTTCCAACCTTGATATTTGTATGTCCTTTAAGGGGTATTTGCCGGTATTTGTTATTGAAAAAACCGTTTTATTTGAAGCAACTATCTCTTCATTAAATTGACTCATTGATACAATTGAAACTGGTGGAATAATCTTTATGGTCTTAGAATAATCAACTAAGTCAACATTTAATTTTGTATTTGGTAAAGCATAATACGCATTTCTCCAAGCAATCTCAAAAATATAGCTTTTTGTAGTCTTTCGAGCCTTGTTGTTTTTTATAGTTATTGTGTAATCTGTTATTTCTTCATTTGGTTCTATTGTTACTGATGGAAGAACAATTTCTAAATTTTCATCTTTCTTAATTACTGTGCCTTTTGCTTTTAATAGTTCTGGAGTAACTGTAATTGCTTTTTTACAATTGTTAACTAACGTTGCAGTTATCTCATTTTCAGAACCCTCACTAATGCCTACATAACTATAAATTGCAAGAGGTTTTATATCTAAACAATTTTCTTGTACTTGCCCCTTATAAATTTCAATCTCAATATCTTTTGCAACTTGTTTGTTGCCAACAAAACCAAATATTGTTAAAACATATTTTGCAGTTTTAAATTTTAGTTTTGGATCAATTACTGAAGTCACTTCTATTTCTGAAGGGCTTGCTGGATTAAGTGTTACTGGCAATTGAGTCTCTATAGTTAATTCTGCAACCTCATCAATTGGTGTAATTTGATATGTCAAATCCGTAATCTTTGCATTTCCTTTATTTACTAAAGTTATTATTTCTGTTTCTTGACTAATTTCATTACCAAAGTTTATAGAAATACTATCAGGACCTGAAATTAAACCAGTATCTGCAATCATTAATTGCTGAGTGTATGGTGCATAACCAGGCGCCATAACTTCTAAATTTGGTTTTGAACTAGAAAAGTTTTGATTAATTATATATTTTCCTGCCTTTGCTTTTTTTGTACTTGAAATAAGATCTCCAAATTCGTCTTCTAATTTTACAAGTGCGTTGTTGATTGGGCTTTTGTTATCTGCATCTTTTACTTCTATTGTTATTGGTGTGTTATATGGTAATAACTCTGAAACATTTACTTCTAAATTTCTTTTATTCTTTATTTCAAAGGTTAATCTTTTTTCTGTAACATTAGAATTAAAGGTTGATTTTATATCTATATAAGTTACACCTATATTTTTTGCATTAAATAATAAATATTGTTTTCTATAAATCCCCGATTGTAAAGAAACAGCCATAGAACTTAATTTTGTTTCTTGAGAATCCTGTTCTGAACTTGGAAACAAATCTGTGTCTTGATAATTTATTAAACCAATAATTGGGTGACTTGCATCTGTTTCAGTATCAATTGTTAATTCTCCGGATTTTGGACTATAGTAATTTAATTCTAATAAATACATTTCATCAACTGTTCCAAAAAAAGTTTCATTAGAATAATCAAAACCGCCTTTATCTAAAAATTTATATTCTACACACAGATTGTCTGAACATTCTGCAGGAGTTTCAAAAACTTTAAATACTTGTTCTTTTGTTTCTGCATATAGGCTTTGTTTTGAAGAATTGTTTCTGGCAGTTCCTAATGTTGTATCTTCTGGATCTCTATAGATTTTACCTTCGCTATCTTCACACCACGCTCTATATCTTAGAAGCAAATCCCCAATTTCTGTAGCTTTAACTTTTAACATTATTTGTTTATTTGTTAATGACACATCTGGCCAATACAATTCTAACCATTTATTTAATTCATTTGGAGAACCAACATTATCAAAATCAATTGATTGCTGCCCTTCATTATATGTTGTGGAATATTTAAAGCTAGTTGTATCTGCTTTAAATCCAGTTATACCATAATCCATATTTTCAGAATCATTTTCTGAATCTTTTCCTGCTCTAAAATGAACTCCACATTTTTTCACATCTACTGGCAATTGTAAATCAAACACTAAATAATAATCTTTATCTTTACTTAATATACTTGTAGAATTGTTTTGTAAATCTCTTATTTCTAAGAAAGAAATTATTGGATTAAAATCCTCAATCATTGGTTTTAAGCTTACAACTAAATCTTCTCCAGATCCCACTACTGCAGAAGCAACCGTGGTATTGCCTTCTTCATCCAGATATTCTACAATCAAATCTTTGTAGCCTTTTGTTGAAAATTTAGCAGGATTTTCTGCATCGATATAACCTTCGTAAAGAATTTCTCCGGTTTTTGATTTAACTATTACATAACCATCAATTACTGGGTTGCCATAAATGTCTTTTAATTGTAAGGTTACTTCTTTTGATGCATCATTTATTATCAATATTACTTTGTTATCTTTAAACTGATCAATTGTGATTTCTTGAGAAGCATTTGAATCCCCGGCAATGCCTACAACTTTATATGTTTCTGCCTTTTGTGTAAAGACAGATGTGTAGCCTGTTAAATCAACTTGTAATGGCCCAAAACCGATTGGCACATATTTTCCATTTAATAATTTATAAACTAAAACATTTGCTGTTGAAAGTGGGGCGTTTGCACCATCATAAACATATATTGATAATTTGTAAGTTTCTGCAGAACCCAACTTAACAAGCTTTGCCTCTAAATCATTACCATTATCTATATTTACAAAATATTGAGAGCAAAGATAATCTTCTTTACATGCTGTTACAATATAATCTTTGTTTTTATCAAGACCAGAAAATATAACTTCTCCATCAAGCAAGGTTGTTTTTTCTGTCAATAAGTTCCCTACTAGATTATATAAAGAAACATCTGCATCACTTACTGGACCAACCATATCTTCTACAACCATTACTTTTAAATCAGAACTGCCTTTTTTTAATGTTGCAGTAAAAGTGTCTTCACTTCTTAGTAATCTGAAAGTTTTATTTTCTTCATCACTGTCGTATGTTTTATAACCTTCTTTTGTTACAACAAATCTTATTACTGAACCTACTTTTTCAGTAAATGTAAATCTGCCTAGTTGAGTTATGCCTGTTGCTATTTTTTCGTCAGAGATATTATAAATTGTAACTTCACAATCATCTAAGACATCTCCAGTGTCTGAAACTGCTACAATTGTGCCCCTTGCATCAAGTCCTTCTAATTGCGCAGAATCAAGATCAAATTGTAATTCAATCGGTATTATTTCTTCATTATTTGACACCGTTATAGATTTAGAAACTGTTTGATAACCATCTGCTTCAATAACTAATGACAAAGATTTGCCTAAGGGAACATCTGTAAAACTTATTTGATTTGCACTTCCGGGAGTTGCTGTTTGTTCTTGCGGTTTTCCACTAATATCATAACTTAAAATTGCCCTATAATTAGAAATTGCTTTTTTAGTTTCTAAATCTGTTACTGATAATTTAAAATTGCCAAGAGTTACATTTTCAGAGAATTTTATTTTTATTGGCTCTCCTCTAGTAAATAAATTATCTTTTTCATAATCTGCAAATCCTGATTTTGTGGCATTTATTGTGTAATTTATTCCTGACTTAAGAGAAAGTCTTGCTTTGTGGCCGTCACTTATTGTTCCATTAAACTTTGTTTTGTCTTTTAAATCATAGATTTTAACATCTACATCTGATAATGGATTATTAGAAAAATCAACTATTGAAAATTCAACTGTTGTCTTTGTTGCAAAATTTATTATTAAAAAAATTAGGACCGCTAAAATAATCAGTGTAAGACTTGCAACAAACACAAAGGCAGGAATTCCTTTTTCTTCTAAGAAATCATTTGCCTTATTAAGATTAATTCCTTTCTTTGTTAGCCAATCAGAGAAAGAATAATATTTTGTTTCTAACCACTTGTAGGCTTTGCCAAAGATGTTATTCTCTGTTTGCTTGCCTATATTTTCTTCTGAGAACTCTTCATCAACTTCAGAATAATCATCAATTTCTGTATCCTCAAAATCTGTTTCTTCTTTTTTGGCTTTAGAGCCTTTAGGTTTTGCTTTTTCTTTTGCCATTTATTTTCTTTCTTTAATATTTTAAAATATATTTTATCCTATATAAATAAAAGCAATATATATTTATATATCTTTCATTAATTACAAAGAATGAAAAAGAATTTAAATACTATCTATTTACTAGAAAAAGTTACAAATGAAAACAATAAAAAAAATAGAAGAAGAAACTAGAAGGAAACTTTTACATTCTTTTTTTCTTCTGCTGTCGCTTCTAGGAAAGTTTCTTCTTTGAAATTAAACATTTTTGCAAAGATGCTGTTTGGAAAGACCTGTAACTTGTTGTTGTAATCCATTATTGTGTCGTTGTAATATTGCCTTGCATATGCTATTTTGTTCTCAATACCTGAAAGTTCCTCTTGAAGCATTAAGAAATTTTGGCTTGCTTTAAGGTCAGGATAGTTTTCAACAACAACGCTTATTAGACCGCTGATTGCTTTAGACATTTGGTCGTTAGTCTTCATTGCTGCCTTTATGTCCTTTGTTTGCATAGCTTGATTTCTTAATTCTGTAATCTTTGATAATGTGCCTGCTTCATGCTTTGCATAGCCTTTAACTGTTTCAACAAGGTTTGGAACAAGATCATATCTTTTCTTTAACTGAACATCAATCTGACTCCAGCCGTTTTTTACCTTGTTTCTCATAACAACTAGGCTATTGTACATGAATAAAGCCATTAGCAAAATTACACCTAGAATAACTAGAATTATTATTAGTGCTATTGCCATTTTTTAATCACCTTTTGTTATTATAACTAGATATATATTGAGTGTTAATGTTTATAAAGAAATTGTTTGAAATTATTGCAGTTGCTTTGCAAGACTTTTGCAGCCTTTTTCTATTTCTTTTATTGCTGTTCTTATATATTCTTCTGCTCTATCTTTTGAGTTTGTTTCTATTAGAATGTCAGGGTAATCTAGAAAGTCTTCTTTTTTACCAAAGCAAAGCTCATTAAAAAGAAGGGAATCTTGATTGAATTTTTCTTTTAAAAAATCCTGATGAAAATAAGTCATTGAAACAACAAGATCAGAAGAATCAAGAATTTCTTTTGTAACTTTTCTTTGCACGTGTTTTGAATAGTCAATTTCTCTCTTGTCTAGTTCTTCCTTAACAATTGGATGAATGCCTTCTGGATTTGCTTGAATGCCTGCTGAAGACACTTTTATTTTTTTGTTTCTTTCCAGAAGATATTTTTTTAGAAAAAGCTCAGCAGACATGCTTCTAAAGATGTTTCCTGTGCAAACAAAAAGTATTGATTTCATATTTTTCTAAATAAAAAAATAAAAGAAATAATTTAAATTATTTCTTTAAAGACTTTTCAAGTTTTGCTATTGCCATTCTTGTTTTTATAATTGTGTCTGGATTTAGACTCATGGATTTTATTCCTTCTTTTACTAGGAATTCTGCCATCTCTGGATAATCAGATGGCGCTTGTCCGCAGATACCAATATATTTGCCTTTCTTGTTTGCTATCTTTATGACGTCTGTTAACATCTTTTTTACTGCTTCGTTTCTTTCGTCGTAGATATTCCCCAATAACTCGGAATCTCTATCAAGGCCTAAAATCAATTGTGTCAAGTCATTACTTCCAATGCTGTAACCGTCAAAGATCTCCAAAAATTTGTCTGCAAGAATAACGTTTGATGGAATCTCACACATACAGTTTACCTTTAAACCATTTTTGCCTTTCTCAAGACCGTTCTTTTTCATTTCTGCAAGAACTTTGTTTGCTTCGTCAAGTGTTCTACAGAAAGGAACCATTAATTCTAGATTGGTTAAACCAAAATCTTCTCTAACTTTTTTAATTGCCTGACACTCTAAAGCAAAACCAGCAACATAGTTTCCTTGGTAATATCTTGAAGCACCTCTCCAACCTATCATTGGATTGCTTTCTTCTGGTTCATATTCTTTGCCACCAATAAGGTTAGCATACTCGTTTGATTTAAAGTCTGATAATCTTAGAATTACTTTCTTTGGATAGAAGGCCGCTGCAATTCTTGCAATACCTTGTGCTAGTTTATCAACAAAAAATTGTTTCTTGTCTTTATAACCAACAGTTAAAGCATCAATCTTTTCTTTTGTTTCTGCGTCTTTTATTTTTGAATAATTGATAAGAGCAAGAGGATGAATCTGTATCCAAGAGTTGATAATAAACTCCTCTCTTGCTAGACCCACTCCTTCGTTTGGCAAGAAACTTAAATCGAAAGCTTGTTCAGGGTTACCAACATTCATCATTAATTGTGTTTTTGTTTTTTGTAGTTCTTTTAGATCTACTGTTTGTTTTGTAAATGGAACTTTGCCTTCATAAACAAAACCAGCATCTCCGCTTGAACAGTCCATTGTTATGTTTTTTCCGGCTTTTAGTTTTGTTGTCCCATCAAGTGTCCCTACAATACAAGGAATACCCAGCTCTCTTGAGATTATTGCGGCATGACAGGTTCTTCCACCTTTGTTTGTAATTATTCCAGAAGCAATCTTCATGATTGGCTCCCAGTCAGGGTCTGTCATTTCTGTTACTAGAATTTCTCCTTTTTTAAATTTATTAATCTCTTTTGCGTCTTTAATAATATTTACTTTACCTGTTGAGATTTGTTGACCTACACTTTTACCAACAACTACTGGCTTAGCTGTTGTGTTAATGACGTAGGTTGTGTAGCTGTTTAAATCTTTTCTTGACTGCACAGTTTCTGGCCTTGCTTGAACAATAAATAACTCGTTTGTTTTACCATCAAGAGCCCATTCCATATCCATCGGTTTAAACTTTCCTGATTTTTTAGAATAATAATCCTCAATATCGCAAGCCCATTTTGCAAGCTTTAATGCCTGTTCATCGGTTATTGAAAACTTGTTTCTGTCGTTTGGTTCAACTGAAAGGTTTTTGGTTGGCTTGTTACCTTGTGTATCATAAACCATTCTTATTGCTTTTTCTCCAAGCACTTTTGAGATTATTGGTTTTTTATTTTGCTTTAAAGTTGGTTTAAAGATTATAAACTCATCAGGATTAACTGCACCTTGAACAATGTTTTCTCCAAGACCATAAGTTGAATTGATTATTACAACATCTCTAAAACCTGTTTCTGTGTCAATTGAAAACATAATACCTGAAGACGCTAAATCACTTCTAACCATTCTTTGAACAACAACAGAAAGAGCAATACTAAAATGATCAAAGTGCTTGTCTTCTCTGTAAGATATTGCCCTATTTGTAAAAAGAGAAGCAAAGCATTTTCTTACTGCTTCTAATAAATCCTCTTTTCCTCTAATATTAAGATAGCTTTCTTGTTGTCCAGCAAATGATGCGTCAGGAAGATCTTCTGCAGTTGCACTTGAACGAACAGCAACGTCTAGATTATTTATTTTTTCTATTTTACATAACTTATCATAAGCTGCAAAGATTTCTTTCTCTAGATCTTTTGGAATATCTGCATGTCTTATTAAATGTCTAACTTTGTGTCCTTTTTCAGCTAGAGAATCCATGTTGTGGGTATCTAAATCTTTTAGAGTTTTCTTAATCTCTGATTTTAGACCTGATTTCTCAAGAATATACCTATAAGCATAAGCTGTGATTGCAAAGCCAAAAGGAACTTTAACTCCTTTTTTTCCTAGATTTTGGTACATCTCACCAAGAGATGCATTCTTACCTCCAACATAAGGAATATCCTCTATTCCAATCTCATCAAACCACATTATAAATTTTTTTTCTTTAGAAACCATGTTTTTTCTTTCTCCTAATTTTATAAATATATTTAGAAATAAATAAGAATAAAGGATTTATAAATAATTTGGTTTAGCGAGCACCGGCGCCACCGCCGCCTCCACCACCACCGCCAAAGCCTCCGCCGCCACCGCCGCCAAAGCCTCCGCCACCACCAGCAGAACCCCCTGAACCAGAAAAACCACCAACTCCTGAGAAATCAGAGGATATAGATGAAAACCCCGAATAAGTGGCAACCATCTGATTGGATCTAATTTCTTGTGGCATAACTATTTCTAAAACTTTAGAGGTTTTTTTAGCGACTCCAAAAGCAGTTGCATAAACCATATATTCTTCCCAAAGAATAACATGTTGTGGAGGGTGCGCTCTCATTAAAGAAAAATCAGTAATATACTTTTTGAAATTAGTCCATTGAAGATTTTTTATTCTGCCCTCTTTTGAAAATTTCCCAAATATTAATCTAAATTTAAAAAGGCGTGGAATTAACAATAATATTACTGAACCAAGAATTGTTACTATAATAGACATGACAAATATTGCGCTATTAAAAAAGAATGAAAAAACAATAAATATACTAAAAATAGATGTTGCAATTATATATCCTTTTTGATCAAATAATTTGCTTTTTTTATTAAACCAACTGTCATATTCTGTATATATCTTTTGATATAGTACAGTAAAATCATAACCTTGAGCAATTATTTTTTTATAATTTTGTCTATAATCTTCTGAAAAGAGAGATTGACTTTTTAATCTTTTTTTTAATAAATCTAAATCGATTTCTCCTTCAGGATAATGTTTATTAAGAAATTTATCTATCTTCATTATATAACTTGGTAAATTTCCCAATTTTATTGATTTATTTCTTATTAAAAAATAATTGTCTTTTCTTTTTTCTAGATTATATTGTTTTTTCCATACTAAATACAAGATCGCAGAAGAAAACCAATCTTTTGAAAATTCACCGGTAATTAAATAATGGGCCTTTAATGGATCATCATCGCCCGGTAAATCTCTTTCATATATCCCAAGATAATTTACTTGTTCTGGAGAATAATCTCTTCCAAATATGAACCAGATAATTAGTAATATAACTACTAAAATCCCACTATACAATAAGAAATTTAATAACCAATCAGTGTTTGGTTCTTGTGATTTTATGCCCGGCATAAAATTTTGGTTGACTTTGCTATATTGGTTTAATCTTTGTTCTTCAAGAATTAACCTTTGTTCTTCTATTTGTTTCAATCTTGCTTCTTCGATTTTTAATCTTTGTTCTTCCTGCAGTTTTAATTTTTGTTCCTCTGCCTCTATTATTTGAGAAACAGTGTAATTAGATTGATAATAAATGTTATTCTGATCAAACCATTCTTTTGGCATTACTGCCAGAAGATATACAGTATCAAATTCATTTACTGCCCGCTCATACAATAAAACATTTCCATCTGTTTTGGCAAGATAATCTGAAGGGTAAAAAAAAGTTGTAACCTTATTTGCATCTCCAGGGAAAAACATAGAAATGTTAATATTTGTAGGCACCCCCATTTTATTACGATATATATCAAAACGTAATTGTGTGCCATCTAACAATCCTGATATCTCTTTTTCTAAATTATAATTAAAATAAGCAGTAACATTTATATTACAAAAATTTCCATCTAATATTAACTCGGGATATCCCGACAATGTATTTTTAGTTTTATAAGAAAAATTACAAGTTGCACCAACACAATAACCTGATGGATTCGTAATATCATTTGGTCTTTGAATAGATAATTGTGTTAAACAATCGTTTACAGTATAATCTATTTTTTCTGAAACTTCGATAATTCCTGAGGTGTTTAAAATATAATTTATGTCGTAATTATTAATTGCGTATTTCATCCTTGATGAAGTTATTGATTGATTTTGATTATATTTATCATATTCCTCTTGCCAATTTTGTTCTTGTTGTATTATCTGGACTTGTGTATAATTTACATCTTTATAACGATAAAGATTATCTTCTATAAACCAGGCCTTTGGCATTAGAATGTTTACTTCAATTATCTCATATGCTGCAACAGATTTTGAAATTGTTAACTTGCTTTCCGTTGCCGATGATTGATAGTTTCTAGAATGAATAAACCGCGTTGTTTGATTTAAATCTCCTGGAAAAGAAATTGAAATTTTGGTGTTTGTCGAAACGCTTGTCTTTCCTGGATAAACTTGATAATAGAATTGTGTTCCGTCTTCTAAAGCCCTAATCTGATGAACGAGATTATAATTAAAATTTGCAGTAACTGTTATATCACAAAAATTGCCCTTTAGTATTAATTCGGGGTCTCCAGATTCTGTGTTTGTTTGCTTGTATTCAAAGGAGCAAGCTGCGCCTTGGCAATAGCCGCTTGGATTTAGAATTTCTAGATTTGGCCTTTGAAGAAATAGCTCTCTATAACAGCCAGACAACTTATAATCTAACTTTTCAGAAACAGAAACTATCCCGGATTGCTCAAGAGTATAATTGATATCATAATTTGTTATTGCAAAAGACTTTGCAGAAATCGTTGGAAAGATTAATATTGAAAATATTAGAAATAACAAGACATAATTTCTTTTTAACATTATTTATTCCTTTTCAAACTTATCCCAGGGAAAATCAATCCACTTGGTTACAACTTTACCATAATATTCTGGAGTAATTTTGTGATGCTCTTTGTTTAGAAAAATTGTTGCACACCTTATGCACTTTACTTTGTATGTCTTTAAAAGATTTTCTAAAAATATAAGGGTATTACCAGAATCGCAGATATCATCGACAATCAAAACATTCTTGCCTTTAAGAAGAGATTTGTCTGGGGCAATCAACAGCTTTAGCTCTTTTTGCTTTTTTTTCTCGTAAGAAGAAATAGAAACACTCATTATTTTCTTGGTTTTTAAAAGGCGCGCAAAGATTACTGCAGGAACTAGACCACCAACAGAAACTCCAAGGATGTAATCTACTTTAAATTTTGAGTTTTCTATTTTTTTAGAAATGCCTTTACATAGCTTTTCTATTTCTTCATAGCTGTAGTTTATTATTTCCATATTTTCACCATCAAATTATTTCATTCTTTAGTCTTGTATATCTTCTGTATTTTTTTGTTCTGTTTATGGACTTGTTGTGTATTGCCTTTTGTGGACAGAAATGATAACATCTTGTACAGAACATGCAGTTGTTACCAAAGATTACTTTGCCTTTCTCTTTCTTTATTGTTATGTTCTTTGTTGGGCAAATCTTTGCACAAAGCCCACAATAGTTACAGGCTTCTCTGTCCCATACGAAACGATTTTTCTTTGGTTGAAGAATTTTAAAAAAGAAAAACTTAGTTAATGGGGCAAACAAAGACCAAAAGACATTTGCTTTTTTAAACTTAGATTTGCCAGAAATTAGAATATCAAAATCTTGATTGATTTTCCCTATTGTGTTATTTAGAGATAACTCAATCTGCTCATCTTTGTCTGTGTCTTTTCTAAAAACAAAATAGGCGTTGTCTGGCATAATATATGCAAAATTAGAAATAACGTTGTAGTTTTTATTCTTAAGAATATTTTCAAGAACATTAAAGCTTATACCTGTTGTTATTCCTGCTGTTGCAAAAAGAATAACAGGCTTATCTTTTACTTCTGGCAACTTTTTTACAAAATCAACAACTAGATCTGGCGGATAAAAAGCATATACTGGAAAGCCAAGCATTAGAAAATCATACTTGCCTTGACTTGAAACAATATCTGTATTTTCTATTTTGAAGAGATCAACAGAAACATTTGCTTTTTTATAGTTTTCTTGAAACTCGAAAGCCACAAAAGCGGTATTACCAGTTCCTGAAAAATAATAGATTGCTCCTTTTCCTGGAGTAAATTGTTTTAACTGTATAGTCATAAATTAACAAAGAATAAAAGAATTTAAAAAGCTTTATTTGCGTCCTTTTTGAAAACTTTATCATAAAATAAAATTGTAATTACTGCAATTAGTAGCCCAAGTATAAAACTGGATTTGCTGTAACTTGTAAAGAAATATAAACCAGATAAACAAATTACCGAAAGCAATATAGAATAGAAGCTTGCTTTCCCAGATGTTTTCTTAGAAACGAAACCTGCAATAACTGATGGTACGAACATTAATGCCATATATGAAACAAAAAGAGATAATTTGATTATACTTGGAATAATAAAAGCAATAACTCCACTAATTATTCCAAAAAGAACAGTTATTAATCTTGCGTACAAAAGATTATTCTTTTCTTTTGTACTAAAAAATTGTTTATAAATTATTGTAGACCCTCCAATCATTAAACTATCAATTGATGAAGTTACTACTGCAAGTATTGCTGCAAATCCTAACCCAACCATCCATACCGGTAAAGTTTTATACATTAATAAATATATTGCCTGATCTTGGTTTATATTAGATAAAATAACTGCGGCTAATAATCCTAAAAAAATAATAATTACGCTTATTATTATCATAAATGGTATTGAATAATAATAAGATTTCTTTGCAACATCTGAATTTTTTGCAGACAAAATTCTTTGCCAATGCGCTCCATTTCCCAAATACATAAAACCACTAAATAAAACCATTCCAATAAACCAACTTAATCCACCAAAAGCAAATGGATTCAAATGACCTTTTGGAACTGATAGTACTAATTGATTTAATCCCCCAATTTGAAAATATCCAAATATTGCAATTGCAATTAAAATTATTAAAATCATCCAGAATTGTATGCAATCAGAGATAATATCTATTTTCAATCCACCTAGGGTTGTATAAATTATTGTAATCCCAACCGCAAGAATAATCGCAAGAGTGGAATTTATTCCAATTAAAAAACTAGCCATTGCTGAAATTGCAATAACTTGAACTGCAACCCAAATAATCATTAAAATTGGTTGTAGGATTGTTAGAAGCTTTTTATTATTTGGTCCAAATCTTTTTTCATAAAAATCTGCAATCGAATAAATATTATTATTCTCACTATATTGTCTTAATCTTTTTGCAAATATTGCTAAAATTATCATTCCTACAATAGAAAGAACAATTGATGCTAGTCCATAAGAAATACCTGAATTGTAACCTTCAGAAACCATTGCAACTACGGCGCCCGCCCCAATTAATGTTGCTACGTTTGAGAAAACCATCAACCACAAACCTGTTTTTTTATTATTTAAAAAATAAGTTTCAATGTTTTCTTTTCTGGAAAAATACCATGCAACCCCAAGCATTAACACAAAATAAACAATTACGATTATTAAAATTATATTCATTATATCAAATCCATTTTATAAATAAACAGACAACAAAAGAATTTAAAAAGGTTTTACTTCATTGGACACCTACCCCCGAAAGTTTTTTAAAGTACTAAATTTAATATATTTATAGTTAAATGTAATTGCCTGTGATAAATATGAAAAATAAAGAAATTATTAAAGATAGTTCTTCTAATGAGTTTTTATTTTATACAACTCCTACAGGAGATGTAAAAATCGAAATATTTTTGCATAATGAAAATGTGTGGCTTACTCAGGATAAAATTGCTTTGTTGTTTGGAGTACAAAGGCCAGCAATTACTAAACATCTTAAAAATATATTTGAAAATCAGGAACTTGTTGAAGAATCAGTTAGTTCCATTTTGGAACATACTGCTAATGATGGAAAAAAATATTTAACTAAATTTTATAATCTGGATGCAATTATTTCTGTTGGCTACAGGGTTAATTCGAAAAAGGCAACACAGTTTAGAATCTGGGCTACAAAGATTCTAAAACAATTTGCAATAAAAGGATATGTCTTGGATAGAAAAAGATTAGAAAATGGCTCTTTTTTTAATAAAAATTATTTTAATGAATTACTAGATGAAATTAGAGAGATTAGACTTAGTGAAAGAAATTTTTATCAGAAAATTACAGACATCTATTCTACAAGTGTAGATTATGATAAAAGTGCAAAAACTACTAGAGATTTTTTTTCAAAAGTTCAAAATAAATTGCATTTTGCAATACATCAAAATACTGCTCCTGAGTTAATAATAAAAAGAGCAGATGCTAAAAAAGAAAATATGGGCTTAACTTCTTGGAAGAATGCACCTACTGGAAAAATAATAAAAACAGATGTAAGTGTTGCTAAAAATTATCTTAAAAAAGAAGAACTAGAGTCTTTAAGTAGAATTGTGTCTGCGTATCTTGATTTAGCAGAAGATAGGGCTAAACGAAAAATACCTATGAGCATGGAAGATTGGTCTAAGAGACTAGATGCTTTTTTAAAATTTGATGAAAGGGAATTATTAAAAAATGCTGGAAGTATTACTCAAGAGATTGCTAAACAACATGCAGAATCGGAATTTGAAAAATATAGAGTGGTTCAAGACAGACTTTTTAAATCTGATTTTGATAAACTACTTGAGAAAACAAAAGACATTACTAAAAACACTCAGAAAAAGAAATAAAAAAAGAGTAGCTACCCCCGAAACACTTAAATACTGTTTTTGGTACTATTATTATTATGACTACAAAATATGTTGTTAAA
>DAOOON010000008.1:23524-35519 GCA_035387745.1 archaeon | reverse complement strand
TAATAAGTTGTGTTAAAGTTTAATAATAAAAAAATAATGGTTCCTAAGAAAAGAACCAAACACAAAAATATAATTAGTTTTCTTAGCATATAAAATTACTTTTTGAATAGTTCTTCTGTTTTTTTATAGATCTTTTCTGTATTTTGATTTATCTTTTTTACAACTATTTTCATGTCTTCGATATCTTTGTGTATCTCTGGTTTTTTATAGTGATGCTCAGAAACATCATGGTGCTTGTCTATTCTTAATTCTAAATGTTTTAATCTCAATTCATTGTGTTGCATATTATGTTCAATCATTTCTAGTCTTTTATTTGTTTCGTCAAATTCTTCTCTAAATCTTAAAGACATGTGCCTTAAGAAAAAAATAACCACGCACATGATTATAACAAAATTTATAAACAACACAAACATTAAACTTCCAGATATCATTTTCTTCTCAAACCCATTAATTTATCTAAAATGTTTCTATTATATCCTAAAGATGGTCTTTGTTTTTTATTATTTTTTATGCCAAATAAAAAGATTATTATTAAAATAACCAATAACAAGATAATTATAAGAATACCAATACCTATTCCATTAAACTGATTAAAGAAATTCAATTCGCTTTTTACTTTCTCGTCATTTATTACTATTACCATCAATTGCTTAAATAGTTTATCTTCTCCTGTTTTAAATCTCTGGCCGGTATTGTTCTTTATCACAAACACTAAGTCTCTTACCCCGCTAATATATGATGCATTAACAACAAAAATTATGCGCTTTGTTTCTCCGCCTTTTAAAATAATAGCTTGATCGCTATCTTCTATTTGCCAATCTCTTGGAACAAGAAGTGTCGCAGTTATATTTTGATCATATAGGCTCATATTCTGAATAATAAACTCAATCTCTCCATAACCATTTACTTTAATTGGAGAAACTTTAACATCTACAAATCTAATTTCTGCTAGAGATTTTTCAAGAACTCTAAGAATGCTTTCTCTTAAACGAGTGTCTTCTTTTGAAGATATTTTAAATTTAACAAGAGTATCTTTTACTTCAGCATCCATTGGTGCTTTTAGCTTTATAACAAAGCTGCCTTCTTCATTAGGACTTAATATTGTCTTTTCTTGTTGTATCTCCCACCAGCTTTCTGGTAAATCTTCAATGGTTAATTTAATGTCTGATAAATCAATACTTCCAATATTTTTTATTCTAAGGGTATAAAATCCATAATCTCCTTGAATTATTGTCATATCTGTTGGGTATTCTATAATTGCAATTTCTCCTACAGCAACAGGCAAACTTACAAGGCCTGTAACGTCGCTTATATCAGAAGAGCCTCCGCCTGTTCCTCCAGTGTTTGTTCCACCAGTCGTTGCTACAAACTGCTTAGAAGCAGCACTCATTTCTACACCATAATAAACTTTAATCTTAAACCAATATGTTCCAACAGTTGGAACATTTAAAGTCAACTCCGTATTCCACGTTTGTCCGGGAAGTATTAACTTTGCACCACTTGAATAATCAACATCGTCTCCTCCACCACACATATTTGATTGATCAGAAACAATACAATATTCGTATTGATACTCTTGACTTGCACTTCCTTCGTTTGTAATTATAACGTCTGCTGTTATTGTTGGAATACTTGTATCAACAATAGAATTAATTCTAACTTCTGGAGGATTACCAACTAATTCCCAGAAATCACTTGGGCTAACATTTTCTCCATTTACTAAAACGGTTGCCACTGCTTCCCAGATTCCTGCAATCTGGCCAGTTCCTACATTATAATCATAAGTGTATACTCCTTCTGATAATCTTGTCATTGTTATATTTTCTGTAATTATGTTTCTTTCTGGATCATAAAGTGTAATTTTAGCATCATTGCTATCTGCATCTTTTGGAGAACCATCATAATCAAACACCCAGACTTTTGCTCTATAGACGTCACCAGAACCAATTTCACTAAAATCACTTATAGCAACCGTAAATCTAGATTGTTGGTCTGTGTAAATGTTTGTTGTAGTGTCATTAATATCACTTAAAGTCAATTGCATGCTTGCTAGCGTTGCTTGAATTGCTTGTTGTTGTGTATTAATGTCTGTTAGTGTGGTGTTAATTTCAGAAACATTATTATCTATATTTAGTACTATGTCTTTTATCTCATCAACCTTGTCGCTTGTTCCCCCTGTTGTTCCACCTATGTCGTCTACTGTGTCATTTATATCATCTACAGTATCATTAATATCATATAGATAGTTTGTAAGATTTAAATTGGTATCAGAAATCAATCCCTGAGTATTTGTTATTTCTTCTGAAATATTTAAGAGATCATCTAGAATTTCTTGATTACTGCTATTTAAATCAGATATTCCTAAAAGTACATTGTTGGTATTACTATTAATATCTAAAACATTGTCTCCAATTATTATCATTGTATTATTTAAATCCGAAATGCTTGTTTCTAAGGTATCAGTGTTATCAATTATGGTCTGTATACTGCTACAGATTGGACTAGCATTTTCGTCTTCACAATTTAAATCTTCTAAAATATAAGATATACTTTGATTTATATCTTGTTGATTATATTCTATTGTTGATAATGCATTAGAAATATCTAATAGTGATAATTGTGTACTAATATTAAAATCAGAAATTAAAGAACTGATATTTAGAAGATTACCACAAACACTATATTCTGGGGGAGTTCCTGCACAATTTAAATCAGACATTATTGTTGTTATATTGGATTGTATATCTTGTGTATTTGATTCTATGGTGTTTACTTTAGAAAGAATAAATGTGCTTGTATTGTTAATGTCTGTTACTGTTGAAAGAATGCTGTTTGAGGTGTTGTTTAAAGTATTTATTGTGCCTTGCATAGAGCTTGTTGTTGAATTAATATCTTGTGTTGTTGAAGAAATAATATCTATTGTAGAATTAATATTATTTAATTGATTTGATAAACCATTAATATCTGCACAAATACTTGTTTCTGGAGCATTTTCACAAGTTGTTATTAAGGCGTTTATATCAGTTATGGTATTATTCATTGCATCTATTTGATCATCAATGTCGTCCAACAAATCGTACAAATTATTTAGTTGAGTAGCAGAATCATGAACTGTCTGATTAATATCTACATTATAACCTAAAATTGTTTGTAAAGTAGAATCTAAATTTGTTATGTCTGTTGTTGTAGCCATGTTGCCAATTATGTAATTAATATTTGAATCAATTCCAGTCAATAACAAATTAATATCAGATAGGCTTGTCTCAAGAGTACTTAATCTTGAATCTATATCAGAAACTGTTGAATTTATGTCTGTTACTATTGCATTAATATCAAATATTATTTCTTCAAGATCATTTAATGTTGCATTAATGTCTGTAACAATTCCTAATATCTCATAAAGCGTTGCATTTTGATCTGCAGTTAATCCCCCCCCAATCTCTCCACCAATTACTGATCCAGATGCCTGATTAACATCAAAAGATGCAGCACACTGGAACCTATTTGTCCCAATATTTTGATCAATTCTTAGATTATACCCTCCGCCCGTACTTGGAGTTGAAAAAGAAGAATAATACCATCCCTCGCCATATTCATCTACAGAATATGAATCAACAAGAACTGAATTATAATTGAAAAGATTGACATCGAAAGTCAAACCATTAATTGGAATGCTTGATGGCCCATTCATTAACACAGCAAAAGAAACATTAGAATCAAGAGACCAAGTTCCTGGAACAAATATTTGACAGCTTGCTTGATTGGTTGCTAAGATTCTTAAAGAATCTAAAATGTCCATAAACAAAATATATTTTTCACCAATTGCTATTTTTATATTGTAAAATTGATCTATGCTTGATGCTGTTTGTGCTTGAGTGTAATAATCATTTATATCTATTAAATAAGTATTTGCATTTGCACAATCTGCTTGGGCAGCAGGGGTTAAAAGAATTGAACAATAACTTGAAAGTTCAGAAGAATAATTGTTTACACTATTATAATCTTGTTCTATGTGTTCATAATATTTATTCTCCGCAATAAAAGTCATTGTTCTTATTTGACTTGCTTCAAAGTTTGCCATTATATAAACTATAGGATTATTTGAAGAATCTAATGAAAGATAATATGTTGTTCTATTAAGATCATCAAAATCATAAACTCTTTCAAGAACAATATCATCTTTTGTAAATAAAGTAATGTTTTCTAAATCTAATCCACCAGACAATTGATAATTGATAGTAAATTCTAATAGTGGTGTTGCAACAACATTTTGTAAAGTTGTTACTTGAGTTACATATTCTATATTTGCATCAGAAATCTGGAAATTGTTAATTATATTAATTGAACTTACTGCCACACCAACTCCAAATGTTGTTGTTGCACTGCCTGTGTTATCTGCGGTTGTTGCGGTAATTGTTACTACATATGTTCCATTTACAGTTTCAGGAGACAACTGGAAAGAATAAGTATATACTCCAAATCCGGCATTAGTCATGGGGGTCGTTAATAAAGTATTTCCTGCTGGCCCACTTATTACTAAATTGACTGTTGCATCACTTATTAAATCTCCAATTATTGCATCACTTATTGTTGTTGTAACAAAAACACTATCTCCTGCAACATAAACTGATTTATCTAAAACCGTTGCAATATTAAGAGCCGAAACTTTAAATGACGTTGTCCCAGTTATTTCTCCATTATTGTAAATTGCCTTAAAGAAATAAAGACCTGGTTCTGCTGTTGGAGTAATTGTATAAGAATAATTAAAGTCTCCATTGGCATCAGTTATTGTTTGATAAGTTGTTAGTGGGGATTCTGGTGCAGAGTTTTTAAAGACCTGAACAATGATTGGCGCATTTGCTAGACTGTCACTATCTTTCATCATAAATCCTGAAACATTAATTGTTGTTCCACGAAGATATTCTCTTGTGTCTCCTCCTGAAAGAACCATAAATGCTGTATTTTTCCAATCTCTTAAAAGGAATTGATTTTGATAAAGTGCTCCGTGCAATCTTGGAAATAATTTATCCATTAAATCATTATAATCGTTTGGATTATTACTTGTATAAAGTGTATCATAAGTAAATTCTGTTTCTCCAAGCATTGGAAAGATTGTATTTTCTGTTAAAAAATCATATGTTGGAAACATTGCGGCAGTATTAAACCAAACATTGTTAAAATAATTTCTAAGAACAGAATATTCTCTATTTGATTGGTAATATGGAGACCACATGCCGCTTGTTGTAGAAGCAGTTAATACTCCGGGAGTTGCAGTATAAATTAATGTTGTTGTTGTTGCAGGAACTATACAGAAATTTTTAGAATCATATCGTGAGAAATCACATTGCCAAGGCTCATCATTAGAATGTTTTGTGCCTTCTGTTAATTCAGAAAAATCACTTAAAACTTGTGTGTAATCGCTATAATGATTATAATCCCATAAAGAGTTATGTCTAGAAAACATTGATGCATCAATACCAAGATCATTTATGGTTGTAACTTTATTTGGTCTACCATCTATTACATTATCAATCGCAGTAACAACTAAAGCATTTGCTGGATACAAAGAAGCAAGCGCCATTCTAAAAGAAGAATAGTGTTCCATATTACTTTCATTTCTTGGACAAATTGTTCCTTGCTGAGTCGTTGACATTGTTTTCTTCCAGCCTGGACCAAAATCCATGTCTCCCCAATAGTTTGTTGAAAAATTCCAAGCACAAGGACTTTGTTGATAAGTTAAATTTGACATGCTTTTATTCCAAAATAAATTCTCAGAATAAACTTTCTTATTAAAAGCAAAGCTTGGTGCCCAAGCATATCTTTTAGCACCCTGTAATTGTTCAGCACCTGTTGTTGCATAACCGCTTATTACATAAGGATCAGAACTTGACGTAAAAAACCATTTACCAAGATATTGTGTTGATTTTTGAGCATTTGTATAATCTAAACTTCCATTTATTGATAAAGCACCTGTTGTTGGATCATAAAGATAACTTGGATATGGTGCATCTGGTCGTGAAACATCTGCTACAACAACATTAACATCTCTTTGGAATAAGAAATATTTACCTATCGAACCGGTATTAGTACTAAAAATGGTAATAGATGTTGCACAAGGAATATTAGTTGTGTTTTCTTCAACTTTGTGTATTGATGAACTTGAGATTAAATCATCTAAATCTGCTAAAAAATCATCATAACCTTTATAACCATATTCTTCTGTTGGACAAACATCTAAAATAATTGTACTTACTTTTGCAGATGTTCCATATTGTGAATTTAATGCTAGTGGTGGAAGCCATCTGTTTTCTCTATTGTCAGGAATATAGAGATTTGGCTTTAAATAAAACTTCGCAATATAGTTTGGGTCAACAAATCTGTTTAATCCTGTTCCATAGATTGATTCTTTTGGAAATACATTAACATAACCATCATTTCCAATATCAGGAATTGTGCCATTTAAATCTTCATCACAAGATATAAAGTCAGTAGTATAAGCTGAAGCAAAAGTTGTTGCATTTGTTGTTGTTACGGGATCAATTGGTCTCCAAGAAAAATATGGCCAAACCTTATGTACGGTACAACCACCGCCAACCTTGCTACTTGCAGAAGAAACCGTTGGGAAGTGTTCACCATTATAGTCTATTGTAAAAGTCAATGGTAAAGGACTAGGAGTTAATATCGCTGACTTTTTATCAGGAGACAATTGTACAGGAGTATATTCATCCATTAATTCTTTTCTTCCTGACCAGTTAACAAAATTATTTGCAGCAACTGTTGCTGTTCCTTGTGGAACTAAAGCATACATTCCAAAATAAAAATAAGGGTGATATGTTTGTGAAATACCAGTAGTCATTACTGGTAATGGTTCATCCAGTTTAAACATTATTCTTATTCTTCCATTTCCATTAAAGAAATACCAACGACTCATTATCTTCCTTGTAAATGTTGTTGTTGCATTTGGATTAATTTCGGTTGGAGTGTGTGGAGCAATCGTAAAGTTTGCAGTATTCATGTCAATTCGTGTAAATATCTTGTCTTTATTATAGCTTCTTTGATAACACCTTGAAGTAAAAGTAGCTAGAGCGGTTCCAAGTGTATTTGTTACTGACCCTGCACCCGTTCCTGCAGATTGACTATTTAAATACCCTGCTCTTAACGCATATCTTGTTGTCGCATGATTAAACCAAGTATTTGAACTTCCACCAAAATTAAAATATAATTGGTTAGCAGCTACTGCACCAACTCCTGGCTGCACCCATCTATACCAATTAGTACTATTTACATCAATAATATCTGTTCCTGCAGCACAGGTTCCAGAAACTAAACTAGTAATTAAGTCTGTTGTTCCTCCTGGAGTAACTGCTGCTGTTGGAGAATTATAATATAATCTATATTGTTTTTCTTGTCCTAAAGTAAAATTGTCTTGAACAAACAATGTGTAATAATTATTTGCTGTACAAGTTTCAGAATCAAGTTGCCATAAACCAATTGGAGTATCTGTAATGTCTGTTACAACAATGTCTGAACAATCTGAATTTATGCTATCTATGAAATTAACATCAAACCAGAATGGTTCGTTTGTTCTTTCTAGTATTCCTGCTTCTGTCGCATTGAAATCTATTCTATTTGAAAAAGTATCTGCACCAATCAAATAACTTCCAGATTGATTTGTTCCTTGAACAACGGTTATTGGAGTAGCAATCATATTAGTGTCATTTTCAATATATTGCCAATGTCTGTTTCCGTCTGCCCCTGAACCAAGAGGTTTAAATAAGAAATAAGATTCATGCCATTTTTGTAATCTTGGATCAGCATTATTAAAATCTTGAGTTGCATCAATATAATCTATTAAAGAAGTTGTTCCTGTGTTTGTGTTAAAAGAAGTTCCTTGACCTAATTGATTAAACCAAGCTTCATTAAAATCAGAACCAAATCTTGTTGCATAACCTAATATTTGATCATAAGTAGGGTTGTGACTTGATGACCAAGTCCAATTATCTGTTCCAAATGTTTTTGTGATTGGAAAATTGTTCCATTTATTAGGATTTACTAAAAAGTAATTTGCAATAGAAGCAAGCTTTACACCATTTTGTGTGTGATTAAGTGTTGCATTATTAACTTCTAGATTTTCATATAAACAATATCTGTTGTTGATATGCCAACCAAATAATTTTGTGTTATAAACTGCAGTTTCACAAAATACACCACTGTCATATTCGTCATACATGAATTTTAAATAATTATATGGTGTAGGATTTGGAAGTGTTGCTGTTGCAGAATAAACAGACATAATTCTTGGATCCATAAATTGTGAGGCAACTGTAGCAGAACCGGCCTCTGCTGCAGTAAATTCATTATAAGCATTAATTGTACTAAATTTTAAATGAGAGGTATTAAATCTATTATCATCAGCGTCCATATACTGACCATAGTTATCTATTGCTTTAAAATTAAAACTTGGTCTTTCATTGCTATAGAAAACATTCTTTGTTGGGTTCATTACAAAATTATAAAGATTAGTATTGCTTCTTATCCAAAGATTTGTATCTGGGAAAGATTGAACACTAACATCATTTTTTGAAAGTTTTTGTATTCTCCCTCCAGAATAAACCGGATAAATAAAACCATTTTCATCAGAATCCACCCACAAATCCATTGGACTTTGATGTGTTGTGCTAGTACCATAATCCCCCGTGCTTGCTGGAAGCCAAGATCTCCATTTTACCCAACCAATTTCGCCAGTAGTCTTGTCTATTTGAATAATTGGAGCACCATTAATTCCTGCACCCCCGAGTGGAGGAGATAAAACTGACGCATAACAATTTACAGAATCACAAGCAACGTTAGTATATGAACTATAAACATAATGACTATCTATTCTTTCGCTTCTCCAAACCAAAGCTCCATCAGAAGCACTTAAGGCATATGCAAAACCACCAAACAGTGGCCCGTTTGTTGTAGAGTTGTAAGCTTTTGCAACATATATTTTGTCATTATCACAATGCATCCCAGAAATTGCTTGAGTAACATCATCATCTGGATCAGAATTCCATAATGTTGCTCCTGTTGTGTAATCAAATGCCAACACATTACCATCAGCATAGCCAACAACGACTTTTGTTGCATCAGGAGTAACACAAATGTAGTTTGCAATAGAATTTCTTGATGCTGGCGCAAATGCTACAACTTGTGAAGGAGTTGTAGAAAGATTTTCATATTTTCTTGGGGCAATATTAACATTATAACCAAAAAAAGCATAACCATTGGAAATAGCAACAGAATATGTATTAGAGCCGGCAGTAGTAAATGTTGATGTTCCTGTACAATCTGCCATTGCTGTTCTTCTAAGATTGTTTGATGTTGCAGCATATGTTGTGTATATATATGTCCCATCTATTGCTATTCCTGTTCCTGTAACCGCAACAGAAGCATTACATTCTCTTGCTCCTGTTGACATATTAAATTTTTCAACACCGCCATTTGGATTTGTATATGTTGAAGTAACATAACAATAATTCCCATCACATATTGTTTTATTTTTAGAAGTCGGATAATCTCCTCCACCATTCCAATAAATTGTTGCAGATATATTATTGCCTACGGAAAAATATTGTTTACCTGGAGAAATTCTAAAATCAAAAGGCACTGTCCAATTATATGTAAAATTACCGCTTTCGTCTGTTGTAACAAAGGTTGGAAAACCCCATTGTTCATTATATCCATCCCACCAAGCAGAGTTTGGCTCAAGGTTATTTTGTAAAACAAGTGTTGAACTTGGAGAAAATCCGGTTCCTGTTATTACAACAGTGTCTCCTAGATAGGTTTCGTTCTTATCAACAGAAAGAGTGCTTGCGTAAATTAAATTAAGGGAAAGAACAATAGCAAATATAGTTATAAAAACAAGAAATTTTCTATTCATTTTAAATCCCCAAAAAACCAAAATTCAACTTAAATATACTGAGCTGAAGTATTTATAAATATATTTTATTATATATAGATTATAATAATCAAATTAAACTACAGATAAATATGAACGAAATAAAAGAAATATATAATACTTTATTTATTAACTACGGGCCACAAGGCTGGTGGCCGCTTTCAGATATTGGCTATCATCCAGGAAAGTATTTTCTAATTAAAACACATAAACAGATATTTGAAGTATATGTTGGAGCAATACTAACACAAGCAAACTCTTGGACAAATGTAGAAAAAGCAATATTTAATATTAAAAAAAATGATCTGTTAAATCCAAAAGCAATAATTGAAAGCGATTCTAGAACAATTAAGCACGCAATAAATAATCTTAGCTATTATAATCAAAAATATGAAAGACTTGTTGATATTTCTAAATTTTATCTAACTTTAAAAGATCGAATGCCAACAAGACATGAGCTTCTTTCTGTTAAAGGTATTGGAAAAGAAACTGCAGACTCTATTCTTCTTTATGCTCATAGAGACCCAATATTTGTTGTTGATACTTACACTAGAAGAATATTACTAAATCTAAAACTAATTAAAAAGAATGCAAAATACGAAGAAATACAAAAACTATTTATGGATAACCTTCCAAGAGATTTTAAAGTGTATCAAGAATATCATGCTCTTTTGGTGGAACACGGAAAAAGGTACTATTCTACAAAAGCAAAGAAAGGAAAAACTCTAAAGATTAGAGACCCTTTACTTAAATTTAGTTAATATAACCATAAAATTGATTTATAAAATTAACTAAATCTCTACCATAACTTGGTGTGCCACCAGGATTCCATTTTTCTGCAACGCCTCTGTTCTTGTTAGAACCAGTAGATAATACTCTACCAGAATAATTATTTTTGAGATTTATTAAGGTTGCTTCAAAACCAGCATCTAACGTAGGGTATACACAAAATTCAGTATTGCGCGCTTTGCTACCACCACAAGCACAGCCATTTGTTGCTTTTATCCCTGATGGATTGTTTGTCGCAGTTAGCTCTCCATTATTATAATTTCCTGCTAACATATTATACATTGATTTTTCTCTTTTAAAGAATGCTAAAATAAAAATTGGATCTACGCCATATATCGCACAAAGATTATATAGTGACGGAATTGCAGTTAAAAATTTATTGTCTGCTCTATAATTATTTGGCCTATCTTTTGCAATTGTATAAATATCTGATAACGAAACAGAGTGGGTACTTGGAACAACCACACTATTTTTTGTTCTTCTGGTATTTACTTTTGTTGTTAAACCTAAATCTCCTGATCTTAATGTAGTTAATGTGTTCCCATTAGTGGTATAACAATTACCTGTTCCTTTGGCTAAAGAATTAATTATTTCTTCTTTTGTTTTAGGTTTTGGCCTTGTGGGCTCTATAACTGGTGGGAAAAATAGATTAAACCAACTAAAAAATACAAATTGATTTAAGCTTGTTCCATTACTTGCAAATTGATTTTCTAAATCTAAAAGATTAGAATAACTGATCTCGGAGTTATAAACATAAACATATGTACCATTTTCTATCTGGTCAAAAAGAGAAATCACATCGTTATTTAGCATTCTTATACAACCATGAGATCTTTGCTGACCCATTGAGTTCTCTTTATTTGTTCCGTGAATATATATCCCTCTATAGATTGTATTTCTGTTACCATTATCACAACCTAATCCTATGTTTTCTTTTTCAAGACCATCAATTACTAGCTTTCTTGTAACGACGTATGCAGTTCCTGTGTTTTTACTTGCAATAACAGGATGGCCATCACTATATTGGCAACCACTAGCTCCAATTATTTGGAAAGGCGAGCAATTTTGTCCAACTTTTTGTACAATTTTAAATAAGCCCATTGGCGTTTTTAAACTATCGGTTTCACAACCAAAGCCATTTACTCCTGTAGATAAAGGATATTCAGAAATTATATTTGTTCTATTGTTTTCTTTTTTTACTAAAAATAATCTTTTGTATTTGCCAAGTATTACAATCATTGGCTCATTAGAATCCAATCTTATTTT
>DAOOON010000008.1:10036-23424 GCA_035387745.1 archaeon | reverse complement strand
TTTTGTATTTGCCAAGTATTACAATCATTGGCTCATTAGAATCCAATCTTATTTTCTCGTTAATTTCTGGAGATTCTTCTGTATAGTAATTGGTCTTATAATAAATATCAAAGTCTTTTTGTAATATTCTATTATAAACTTCTTCAAGCTCTTGATATACGGCATTATTACTTGGATTTTCAATATTTGTTAACAACATTTTATTATTATTAAATGAATCAAAGATATAATCTGGGATAATGCCTTGATAAATAGAAGAATCCACAGACCCTAAAGAGATGCCGTTCTCTCTGGCTTTTGCAATTAGTTTTTGATTAAGATTATTTGAAATCATTACTTCTTTTATTTGACCATTTTCATAATAGCCATATGCATTTTTCCCTCTTGCTGTAGTTTTTAAGAAAACATCTAATCTTTCTATTTTTAACGTATTTACCCAAGAATGAATAATATAGTGCCTTGAACCAATTTTTCCAAGATAAACAACTACATGGCTATATTCTTTATTTTTATAGCTTGTATTATTATGCTTTATTCCAAGAACTGACCCGGGAATTAATAAATCAAAATCTTTTTCTTGTAATGAATCGGTTGTTGCTTTCCAGATACTTTTATTATTTGGTTGTTTAGCTAAATCCCAAGCATCTGCTGAATCAAATCTATATCCAAAGAAATTATTATTAAAATTTCTAACAAATGCAGAACAATAATTCACTTTTGGATTTGACCAAAAACTAACACAATCTGTTGGAGTATTATCAACACATACGTTTTTAAATCTCTCAAAAAAATATCCTTGCGGGGTGTATCTTGTTTTAGAAATTCTACAGATTAATGTTTCATTGCAATTTAATAGATCTCTAAATTCTTTATATAATGTTGGTTCGCTTTCTATTGCTTTTTCATAAACCTCGCTATAGTCTTTTAATATGTTTAAGTTTCTATTATCTGTTTCTGTCTTAATAAAAGTATTAACTGCTTGTGCATTTTTATATAGTGTTTGAGACTCATCAATTGTGTATACTGCAAAAGAATTGTTTGGTTGTGAATTTTGATTTTGAGATATTTGATTCTCTAAAGACTCGCCAACATTATATTGTAAAGCACTTGCAAATTCCAAATAGCTCTCTGCCTTTTTAATATCCAATTCCTCGTCTATATTTTTCCATAACGAAAATTGGTTTTCAGAAATTGAAAAGCACGCTTCGTTATTGTATACGTCATTTATTAGTTCAAGAAATCTTAAATTTTGATTTTCCTTATTTAATCTATATATGTGTTTTCCATTTTCTGTGCTTTCAAAAACCTCACTATTAAAGATTAAAGGGCTTTGTGATTCTATTATTATTGGATAATTTGTATTTTCTGATTTTGGAGGGTATATTACAAGCGTTTCTTTTGTTGCGAAATCCTCTCTTGAGTTATTTATAGTTGTGAGGTTGTTTGTATAATTAACATATTCTCTGCCATTATAATATTTAACCAGAATTTCTTCTCCTGCACCTTTAGTGATTATTACTGGTTTTGTTAAATTAATTATAAAATCAGAATGTACAGAATCAATAGAAACAATATAACCATCTTGTAGATTATTATAGTTCTGAATAACTTCTGGAAGCTTAGACGTAAAAGAAGAGGTATTTTCAAAAATATTGCCTCGATTATAACTTAATGCATTTATTGTTTTTAAAAATAATGGATTACTAGAAAAATATTGATTTTCAAAATAATAATTTACATATAAATTTGTTGAAGGATTATTGAAAATTATTTTTGCTCTTTTACTTTCAGGGGTTATTTCTGAAACATTTACTACTACTGTTTTTGGTTCTATTGTATTATTTAAATCTATTAAATTTAGTTTCCAATAATTACCAAACATTTGTGTGTGTTCGTTATTTAGTATTCCGGTTGTTTCTTCTGTAAATGGTTTAATATTATATATAAAATAATTCAGCCCTTCAGAATAATAAATATTAGAATAACCTTGTGTTTTGTATTCTAAGCCATATAATAGTTTAGAATAAATATCGTTATTTACTCTAGAAACTTTAAAATTATTAATAGAAGAGAGATATTTTTCTAGTGTTATTTGATGGTGGGTGTGATAATCTGTAAATTTATAATAATTACCACCTAAAATCTCTTGCAGCAATCTATTAAATTCTGAATCACTAACGTCTGGCTCATTATTTGTTAAGTCTAAAATGGTTAATTTTCTATATTCTTCCGGAATAGAGTTTAATACCGCGATAGAAAATTCCAAAGATTCTATTATTGAATTATTAGTGGATAAATCAGTTATTTTAGATAAGTCTTGTTCAATATAGACTCCTGCTTTTGAAATTAAGTTGTTTTTGCCTTTCTTATATTTTATATTTCCTATTTCAATATAGTTATTATTAGTAATTGCGTCTATCTTTTTTGAAACCGCAATTCTAAACTGGTCTTGATCAACATAATATTCTCCATAATCAAAAAGATCAGAGGGGATTTTGTCATTCCATTCAAAATACAATCTGTCTAAACCAAATACTTCCAAAGAATCATTAGTAAAGCCAGAAATTTTAGAACCATCTGGCAAAAGACAAACATTTTCTTTGGCGCTCAAATATTCTGTTATTGGCTTTTTTTCTTCTTCAAAGACAGATTTCCCACATGCAGAAAAGCCATTTTCATTAATTCCGTAGTCTTTAAGATGACAATACGGGCAATAAAATTCTATAATGTTACGATTAATTTGAAACAAAGCGTATTTGTTAAAAGAATCGTAATCTAGTTGTAAAATATTTGTACTATACATTCCGTTTACGTTCTTGTTATTATCTGTTTCTATGATCTGAAAAGAAAAATTAGTAATATTTGCTTTTAAATTTAAAAGTAATTTATTATTTGCAATGGCACTTTTGTTTATTTTAAGATATCTTGGAACAGAATTTATTTCAATTGTTGAAGATGTGACATTTACAAATCGGTTCATTTCTGGTATCTGGCTAGACTGCAAATTATCAATAACTAAATATACGGTTTGAGTAGTATCTGATAAATTTAATTTTAGTTCTAGAGTTTTGTCTTTTGTAATTTCCTGAGAGGAATTATTTATTACATATGTTCTGCCTTGATTAAAAGGATATATCCTTTTTTTAAGATTTTGATTTTCTTTTAAAAAATAATAAGGGATATCAAGTGTTTTATAATTTAGTTGTGTATTAAGAGAAAACCCTAAATTGTTGTCAATAGATGTAAAAATATTTATGGTGTCTGAAGATTCATCTTGTTCTGTTTCTGGAAAAATTAAGGGGGTTGTTGAAATATCTAATTCTCCTTCTATTCCATTTATTGCCAAAGGCACAACTACAGAGGCACTTTCTTCTTCTGCAAATATAAATGGCAAGATTAAGAAAATTATACAAATTAATATTATTTTTGAATATTTCATAAATTCTTCACTTTTTTATACATATAATATATTACATCTAAAAATATATAAACTTTTCACAAATTACCTTTAAATCCTGAAAAATTTCAGTAATTTTCTATAAGTTTCGCCTAGTTTCACTAAAAGTATTTAAATACTAAAAAACAAGAGTTACTTATAATGTGCTATTTACTTAGCCACATTTTAATCCCCTATTCCAAAAAAAGCGAGGTGAAATAAAAATGAAGAAATTAAGTTGTCCAGCAAAGAAATTAAGACAATATATATTTGCAGTTTTTGTTTACCTTGCTATTCTTGGTACATTGATATTTACATTATTTAAAATAAGATTTGTAAAATAAATTGGAGGCAAAAACATGAAAATAAAAAAAACAATAAACTTTATAGTTGCAATATTTGCAATAACTATATTCCTTATCGCAACATCCCCTAGGTTGTTTGCAGAATATTATTCTATATATGAAGGACAATCTCGAGAAATAAAATTTAATAATTTAAATTCTCCAGTTACAATAACCGGCGCATATAAAGAATTAATTGATTTAAGCACAGGAAAGGTACTAGCACAGAGCCCAATATATGATAATTCCGAAAATCCAATATATCTTAATCCAAATAATGAATATAGGATAAATATATATTTTACTGCTTCTAAAGATATTTCTAATATCGCAGACATCGGTTCATCTCTAGTTGTAAATGCAATAAATTCTCAAAACACACTAATGCCTTTAGGCGCGTATTACAATCATAATGAAGTAATTAAAGATCTTAAATTATCTATTACAGAATCAGAATCTGGACAAGAGAAATATAAATATACTTATTCTTATATAATTGATTCAGAGGTTTTTAAAGAAATAGAAAGGGTTTCAAGCACTTATAATGAAAAACCAAAAAACTATACTTTAACTATAGGAGAATGGGCAAAAATAAATTCCAGAAATATACAAACGACAGTCTATAAGGTTGGAGATGCCTTTGATATTGACGGATATACCTTAACTATTAAAGAGATTAAAGCAAACACAACACCTCCTGGATTAAAACACGAAGTAACTATTAGTATAAGTGGTAATAATTTAAATGCAATTGAAACCTATGAAAGCGGAGACAATATCTTTGAAAATTATTTAAATACAAATCTAAAAGTTAATACTGTTTATAGCTCAAGAATAACATTAGATAAAGAAACTCTTTCAACTACAGACAATTCTGATTATATAAGTTTTAGTAATTATGCAGATATTGCAGTTAAAATTACTGATAAACCACTCCCTCAAACAGATTCTAAATATACATATAAACTAGAGATACCTTGTGCAATTGATAAAACAAAGATAATATTGCCTGCAAAAATAGACCCAAACTATACTGGACAATACAAGACTATTTGTAATTCTAGTTCTTATTTTAATGCAGAAACAAAAACCCATCATTTAAAGAAAAATGAAGGATATTACCTTGATTTAACAATATTAACCGAAAAAAATAATTTTTCAGAAATTGAAACTGCCACAATAAATTTCTATAACGAATATAATCAAAACGCTTGTTTTACTAGAAAATTATTTAAAAGCTCAACAAAAGAAAATCTGTTTGTAGGAAAAATTAGTTATGTTAAAGGAAACGATTCTAAAGAATTTGCATTAGATAACATGGATGGCTTTGTAAATTCTTGTGGAATAGATACTCCCCTTAAATTTGAAGTTACAATAGACTCAAAAACTGGAGAAAAACTTACGGGTATAAACTCCGGCATAATAAGATATCTAATTGTTGATTCAGACAACTCAAATCTAATAGCCGAAAATGCCAGGGCCCAAAAACAAATACAAGTTAAAAATAAGAACCTCAACTCAGAAGTTACAGATATAAACTATGAAAATATAGAATCTATAAATACAAATTCAACACTTGAAACAAAATCACTAAATTCTAAACAACTAACTGTAAAAAACAGTGATGAAATATATGTAACTAAAGACAATAAAGTAAAAAAGATAATGCCTGTTACACAAATGCTTCAAGAAAACAAAATTGATATTTCAAAAGTGGTTGGAGACATAAATCTAGAAACTGTTTCAGAGATTCCAACATATGTTTTTGAAGTTAAAGAACAAAGGAAACTTCTTTGGTTTATACCTATTGGCGAAAAAATTACAGAAAAAAGAATCTCTGCAACTAAGGAAATTATTGAATAATTTCCTTTTTTCTTATTTTTTTATCAATAAGTAAATTTAAATAACTAATTGCAATATAATATTATTGAATAATTATGAATTTTAAAAAAATATTGCCGATTTTTATTTTTTTAATAATACTTAATTATAATTTCGCACAAACCACAGATTATCAACAAACCGAAATAAATCATTATGAATTTGATACTTATAAAATAAAAGACAATCTAATTTTGTCAGATGTTAATCAAAGCCAACTTGTCTTTGACATTGTCCCTTGCTATGATCTTATTGTTAAAATTAATAATCAAAAAACAGATTCTATTTCTTATAACTTAAATTCTTTAACAATTAATCTTAATGACAATATTAAAAATTTAGAAAAAATGAATATAGAAATCATATATTTAACTGATTATTATACTAGTAAATCAAATGGACTTTGGACATTAATTTATAACTCCAAATATAAAGAAACAATTGATGAGCTTAAGATCACCTTGCCAAAATCTGCAAAAGTAAATGAATTACCATTGATATCTTCAGCAGAAGTAATTAATGGGCAAATGGTTGTTTCTCTTTTTGATATAAAAAACATTAGTATTAATTATGAATTATCATCAAAAACCTCAGAAAACAACTATTTAATTATTTTAGTTATTTTATTGGCAATAGTCTTTGGAATACATTTAATTTTAAAGAAAAAACCAAAGAAGAAAACCAAAATAAAAGTTTCTGAAAAAGAAGATTTGCTTTTAGGACTTAATGAAAACGAGCAAAAGATAATTAAAGTAATTATGGAAAATGAAGGGCAGACTCAAAAAACAATAACTGCTAAAAGCTTTTTGCCAAAAGGCACGGTTTCCAGAAACATTAAAAAGCTTTCGGACAAAGGATATATTGAAATAAAGAAGTATGGCGTAAGCAATAAAATATTTCTTGGCGAAGTTTTTAAGAAAAAATAAGGGGGAGTTAATATGGATGGTTTCTTAACAAATAGTAATATTACAGAGCCAGAAATAAAAGACGACTCTGATATTAAAAATACTAAGAAAATAAAAGAAATACCAAAAAAGACAGAGACGCCAATAAAAGCAGAACCTGTAATTATAAAAAAAATTAAAGAACCAAAAGCGCCCAGAAAACCTAATTTTTTTAGAGCACTATTAATTGGATTACTATTGTTTGGTTTACTGGCTGGCTCTTTTGTAGCCTATGATAAACATCAAAAAGGCGAACTACATTTAGAAAATATAAGTTTTTTAAAATTTTTAGATATGAATAATTCAACACCAATTGATACCAATAGAAATATTATGCCCCAAAATAATAATGTCAATTTACCTGATTCAAATAGTGATTAAAATAGCACGTGATTTTATATTTTTAATTTTGGTTTAATTATTGGTCTTTTTTTCTTTTTAATTTCTATTGTTACTGGTTCATTTTTTTGTGGATCTAATTTTCTAGTACTCATAGAATATTTAAAATCGGAATTATATTGTCTTCTTTTACCATTTATTTTTTCTTGAGCAGTTAGTTGCTTAAGAAGTCTATGCAGCGCTGGCTTAGCAGTTAATTCTATCTCAGAAAAACCCCTAGTTCTTAATTTTGCAACAGTATTAATCAATAGTTTCTTACCAAGCCCCTTTGCTTGATATTCTTTTCTAATTGCAATCCTTCCAATATATGCTCTTTCTTTATCTTCTTTATTTGCTATAGAAAATCCAATTATTTTATTATTTTCATGTAATAAATTAATATAAACTCCATTTTCTCTTGAGTTTTGCGTCCCATAATATAGATTTTCCTTTAGTGTTTTAATATATTTTTCTTTTTTATACTGTATTAAATTATTGGTGTACTCTAATTCATACAATTGATTAATCAGTTCTTCTCTTTTAAGAAATGTTATAACGTCTTCTTTGTTATTTAATATTACGCTTTCAAATTTCATAAACATCTTAATAAAAGTTAAATGCTAAGGGCAGGATTCGAACCTGCGAAGCACTAAGCACCAGATCTTGAGTCTGGCTCCTTTGACCGCTCGGAAACCCTAGCATGACCGGTTGCGCTCGGTCAACGCGCAGCTACAATATTGTATGGCACTTTACTGTTTCGCTCGGCTCACGCGCAATGGTTAACCGAGAGAAATAAACCTACAATATATAATTTAGGATAAAAAGAGTTATAAACATTCATTTTTATATATTATATAGAGACAATAAATATGAACAAAAAAAGAAACACAATATTTGCAATAATTATTACAATAATAATTATCGGAGTATTTATATTCGCCTCTGTTTATTCTATAAATAAAACCCCAACGCGTGCAGATCTTATTAATGAACAATTAAGAGCACAAAACGCATCTTGGGTTGCTAAAGATTATTCGGACGAAATATTAAATATCCCTTTAGGTTATGAATTCCCTGAATACAATACAAACGACAAACAAATATTTAATATAGACAATGTAAACGAATTTTTTCCTGAAAATCAAAATACTGATGACATTAATTCTCAAAAAAAAGAAAAAACCGGAAACACAGGATTTTTTTTATTAACGGATGCAGTTATTTCTCCGATGGTTTACGAATATAATGATGAAATAAATTGGAAAGAATACATTACTCCAGGAAAAGAACAGATTAGTTGCGGTTCTTGTAAAGCGTTTTCAATATTGGGTGCAATGGAGGGATACATTAATAGAAAATTAAATTATACTGGTTCTAAAAGAATTAATTTATCAGAACAGTATCTTATCTCATATAGTAGTTTTATGGGGTGCGGCGGGGAAATTTCTATGTATTATATTAATTTATTAACCTTGGCTGGATATAGCCCACAAAATATAAACAACTATTTTAAAGAAAAAATAAATACAGAACTTAACAACAGCAACAAATTAAATTCCAAAAGGAAGCTTATAACAAAGACACAATTGAGTTTAGCTGTAGGAGAAGTGCCTTTAGGTGTTCCATTAGAAGAACAATTAAAATATGTAAGTTACGACTCTTGTGAAATCATTAAATTAGAAAAATCTAAAACTCCTAAGAGTGGAATGAATATTTCTCCAATAAGTGAATTATTTACGTCATCAGAAATAAATAGTAAACTCTGTCCTGATGGATCGGATAACGACAGTTTAGATAGCCCAGTAAGATATAAATATACTGTTCCTAAAAAACAAGAAAATTTGACAAAATATTTTATAGAAAATTATATTGAAATTGAAAATACTGACTGCAAAAAAAAGAATTCAAAAACTGTAAAAAATATAAAAGAGGCATTAAAACATACGCCGGTTGCTATTTCTATGGCCTTTTATGATTCAATGATGTTTACAGGTCATGGGGTGTGGGAAAAACTGAATTCTGAAAAAAATACAGAACCAATGGGCCACGCACTATTTCTGGTTGGCTGGGGCACAGAAAAAATAAGAAACAAAGAATATTGGATTATAAAAAATAGCTTTGGCGATCACTGGGGAGACGGAGGTTATTTTAGAGTTTGGATTGGAGATCAAGATACTGAATTTGAATGTAGAGAGATGTTTGGATTTTCTGGAAACGTGATTACTAAATCAGGTAATGAAATAAATGAATTATTACCAGCTGTTATAAATAAAAGAAAACAAGATAAATTAGAACAAGAAAAACGAGAAAAATCACTTCAAAAACAACAAGATAAAGTAGACGCTTACCAAGAAATACAAAATAATAACCCATCGTATACTCCAATAATTCCTGAAATTGGCACAGATTTACTAAATGATTATTTCCAAAAAAATATAAGTTATTCTGATATTGAGAGTATAACTAATAGCGATTGCCTAACCATTACTGCTTGCTTATATAATAAGTTAAATAATTTCTTTGAAATTACAGAAACACCAGATAACAGATTAACTTAAAATCTATTTCTTTTGAAACCAGCCAATTAAAAATAAAATTCCAATAAGAAAAGCAGGCCCGGAAATCAATAAAATGGGAATGATATACTGCCACACAAAAGGGGGGGTTCTAATTATTGTTATCACAACATTAACAAGATAAAGTAACCCTGCAAGACAAAAAATAACGCCACCAACTATTTCTTTTTTCCAGGAAATTATAAGTATTGCTGTAAGAATAAACACCGGAATATTGTGCATAAATAAACCAATAATTATTTCACTAAGGCTAGCTTCAGGTGTAATAACATCTAAAGAAAACAGGGCTAAAAAAAGTATAAAAAGAATAGATAATATCCTTGGTGTCCAATAAATAAATTTGTTTATTTTGGTCATCTAAAAACCATCTAGTCCTTTGCCTTTTCTTCTCTTAAACTTTGGACCAAATAGATTTGAAAAGAAGCCTGGCTTTTTCTCTTTGTGTTCTTCTCTAACTATCTTTCTTGGGCTCACGATCTTTTGAAAAAAGTTTTGTTCATTTCTTCTTCTTTTACTTTTCCCAACAGTTACTGCTCCTGGTTCTTCTTTTGGTATGCCGCCAGTTCCATAGATGGTTTCTTGTAATATTTTATCAGAATCTTGTTTTTTTTTTAACATAATTACTCCTTTTTTTCTTGTATCAATATAATTATACATTATATATTTAAAGATATTTTATTTGAAAAACTACTTTTTTAAAAGCATAATCATTGGTCTAATCATAAAGATTATTGCTAATATCATATAGACATACCAATTAAGCCCTAAGATTCCTGGCCAAAGCTTAGCAATCATTAAGGTAAAGAAAAGAACAGAAAGCTTAATACAAGCAATTTGTCTCCAGGTATATTTTTTTATTTTCTTATTAATACATTCAAACATTTTAATCACCTAAAAATAAGAAACGAGATTATGCTTAAAAAACTATGGTTTTCTATATAAAATAAACTAACTAATTATTATCTTTATAAAAAGGTTATGTTTCTTATAAATTTTATGCAAGTTGTTAAGAAAAATATTTTTGGTAATTTAATGGTTTATAGTTTGGCACATTTCCTTATTGATGCAACTTGTGCAGCAGTAATTTTTAATCTATATTTCACACAAAAAGTTAATTCCTCTACACTTTTTTTATTAGTAATTCTCTATAATCTATTAGCTTTTGGTTTTCAACCATTTATAGGATTACTTACTGATAAATATAAGTGCCCTAGAGAGTCAGCAGTAATTGGTTCAATACTTGTTGGATTATCTGCTATTTTTGTTTTATTTTCGCCAATTATCTCAATAATTCTTGCAGGTATTGGTAATGCTTTTTTCCATATTGGCGGAGGAACAATAACGCTTAATCTGGACAATAGAAAAGCAACAATGCCTGGAATATTTGTGGCTCCTGGGGCCTTAGGCTTATTTGTTGGAACACTTATAGGTAAAATTGGAAATTTCTCAGCATTGCCTTTTGTAATTTGCCTTTTAGTTGCTTGTTTTTTAATGTATATTATTAAAACTCCTAAGATTGATTATGATACTAGTAAAACCAACACCAATTATTTAGAATTAATTTTATTGCTATTACTATTAACAATTGCCTTAAGATCAATTGTTGGTTTAGCAATAATCTTTCCTTGGAAATCCACATTATCTTTGCTTGTTGCATTAACTTTTGGCGTGGTCTTAGGAAAAGCACTAGGTGGTTATTTAGGAGATAAATTTGGATGGAAAAGAGTTGCAATAATCTCTTTACTTGTTTCTGCACCATTATTGTTTTTTGGAGTAAATTATCCTTTGCTTGGAATCCTTGGGATGTTCTTATTTAATATGACTATGCCAATCACTCTTGTGGCAATCTCAAACACATTACCAGGAAGACCAGGATTTGCATTTGGTTTAACTTGTCTTGCTTTAGAAATCGGCGCCATCTTTACATTTACAAGCTTAAAAAGCACATTATCTAATAATTTTGTAATTTTAGCAATGGTTTTAATTTCTACTGTTGTAATATACTTTGGTTTAAACTATTATAATAAGGCGAATAAAAAATGATGAATAATAAAATGCTATTAGTTTTAATTGGACTAGTATCTTTATTAAATATAATTTATGCAGATGTGGTTTTGGCTCCAACGCCTTTTGAATATATAATCCCTGTGGCTGCGATAATTATTGTTGGGGCAGTTGTTGTAGGGATTATCTGTGTTGCTATATTTCTAATAAAAAAAATCAAGGCACAACTCACAAAAAAATAAGGCGATAACATTAAAAAATATAAATTTATTTTGATGATTTCTGCAATTCTTGCATTACTAAATTTTACCTATGCCGATAGGGTTGTTGTACACACCCCCGAAGAGATTATTTTTTTGTGGATACTTCTGCCTGGGGTTGTTATAACAATAATTGTGTTTATTGTTATATCTATACTAAAAATTAAGAAAAACACCTTATTAAATACTAAAAAACCATGATCCCACAATATATTACAAATCTATTAATAGCATTAGTTTTTACAATTATAATTGAATGCATTATTGCTTTCTTTTTTGGCTATAAAGACAAGAAATCACTAGTCGTTGTTCTTTTAATAAATTTACTTACTAATCCGCTATTGAATTACATTTTGCTTATTTGCTATAATTTCCAAATAGTATATAATGTAATTTTTGCAATAACTATTGTTCTTGAAATAACAATTGTTTTTGTAGAATGGAAAATATTATTTTATGTTTTAGAAAAAGATAAGAAAAAGTTACTTTTACTTTCCATAGTTCTGAATCTTGCTTCTTTTTTATCTGGTTTTATAATCCCCTTGTAGTGAAAACATAAAACCAATTAGTTATATTTAAAAAACCTAAATAAAAGGCCTATAACTTATAATTAAATTTGAACCCATGTAGTCTTTCGACTCTAGCTTAGCAGGCTGATGAGTTTGTATGTAGTTAGTGTGTGGTGTGTAGTCTTTAGAACCACTACCTGACGCTAATCTTAATGAATTGCGATTTAAATCTGAATTTTCAGATAAAGAATTACTGGTATAAATATATTTTGATAAATCAAATCCATTTTCATTTACATATAACAACGCCGCAAACATCCAAGAAATTATAATGCAAATTATCGCTAAAATTTCAAATGGTATTTTTTTAATTAAATGAGTAAATATTGAAAATCCTAATGCTATTACAATAATAGCCAACCATTGGTTTAAGGCAAAATAAGATAATATAAATCTAAACCCAAATAACAATAAAATATATACTAATGTCCAAATAAATAAATTAAAATTTAGCTTAAAATTAGAATTGTGTATATGAGTGGATATTGCTCTTGCAATAATACTAATTAATATTCCTATTAATATTACTTTAATGTAATAATTACTAATTCCAAGAGCAGTAATTAATAATGTAGATAAATAATATAATATTCCATAAATCACAACCCAGATAATAAACCAATTGCTTTTATAGAATCTATTAAATTTGTCTTTTCTTTGGTTGTGTTTCAAATTACCACCACGAAATATTATTAACTGACTAAAACTCTTTAAATATCTTGCTATCCCATTTAACCATACACAACATACAATAGATACACTTAGAAAAATAAAAATATATACTTTTATCGTTATTCAACAATAATCTAGAAATATTAGAAATTAGTCCTGTCTCGTAGTCGTGAGCAAAGTCCTTCCCTTTAATCCACTCTACAAGCTCACTTACAACAAAATGCTTACTTGAATAAAAAGCGCAGAGGATGGGATTTGAACCCATGTAGTCTTTCGACTCTAGCTTAGCAGGCTAGCGCGTTTGACCACTCCGCCACCTCTGCA
>DAOOON010000008.1:0-9936 GCA_035387745.1 archaeon | reverse complement strand
GGTCAGCTCGCACCCAATAATCAACCTATTGGAAAAGAAACTGCAAAATTTCTATTTTTTAATATCTGTGGTCGATTAATATATTTAGGATTAAAAATATATATAAAGCTATATTTTAGGAAGTTTTTATGGATTTATATATATTTCTGTACAATAATATATATTACTAGTATACTTGCGATTTTTTACATTGGTTGAATAACTATGGCTATAAAAGAGAAAAATGTTGTAGAACTAAAAGGAGTATATAAGATATACTGTATGGGTTCTGAAGCTTGCGTTAATGCATTAAATGGTGTTGACCTAAAAATTAAACCAGGAGAATTTTTAGCAATCATGGGCCCAAGCGGTTCTGGTAAATCCACAATGATGCATATTATCGGAGCACTAGATTTAGTTTCTAAAGGGCAAGTATTTCTTGATGGAACAGATGTTTCTAATCTTTCGGAAGACAATCTTGCAAAGATTAGAGGACAAAAGATTGGTTTTGTTTTTCAGGATTTTAATCTTATTCCAACTTTAACTGCTTTAGAAAATGTAATGCTACCAATGCTTTTTCAAGAAAACAATAAACCTTTAGAAATTCAAGAAAAACATTGTAAAGCTTTATTAACACTTGTGGGTTTAGGAGAAAGAATCACACACAGACCAACTGAACTTTCTGGAGGACAACAACAAAGAGTAGCTATAGCTAGAGCACTTGCTAATGATCCTGAAATTATACTTGCAGATGAACCAACTGGAGCTCTAGACTCTAAAGCAAGCGAAGAGATTATGGATCTTTTAAAAGATTTAAACAAGAAAGGAAAAACCATAATATTAATTACACACGATAGAACTGTTGCACATCTTGCAAGAAGACAAATACATCTAAAAGATGGAAAAATCATAGAAGATAAAATTACGCATTAAAATGATTGGAATATTTAATTTCGTAATTAGAAATATCAGACGAAGAAAACTTCGAAATTGGCTAACTATACTTGGAATTGTTGTTGGAGTAATTGCAATTGTTTCTTTAATATCTCTTTCAGAAGGACTTAAAAATACAATAAATGAAGAATTTAATAGTCTTGGAGCTAACAAAATAACAATAACTTCTAAATATGCTGGTTTTGCAGGAAGCAGCAGTGGGAAAGGACTAACTGATGAAGATATAAAAACTATAAATAAGATTAGTGATATTGAATTTAGTAGTGGCTCTCTAAATGGATATATTGAAACAAAATATGCTCAAGAAACTATAATGATTTCATATACTTCTTATGCTGCAGAATATTTACAGGAAATGTTAGAACAAAATAATCTAGAAATTGAAAAAGGGGAATACATTACTGATGAAAAAAGTAAAGCAGTAATTATTGGTTACAACTATACAGATACAGAAAAAGCAAAAGACCTTTTTGGAAAAACCCTAGATATTGGAAAAAAAATAAAAATTGCAACCTCTGATTATACAGTCATTGGAATACTTAAAAAAACCGGAGACTCTAGAAAAGACAACGTAATGTATCTTTCAAATGAGAATTTACAAGAAATTACAGAATCAGAAACCTATGACACAATCTTTGCAATTGTAAAACCAGGAAAAGACATAGAGAATGCAGCAAACAGAATAGAAATAAAACTAGAAAAAGCAAGAGATGCTAAAGACGTTACTGTGACTTCCCCAATACAAGAAGCAAAAAACAGAGAAGAAACTCTTGGTATTGTTACAATTGTTGTTGTTGGTATTGCTTGTATTTCGCTTTTAGTTGGAGGAGTTGGAATACTTAACTCAATGTATACTTCTGTATTTGAAAGAAAAAAAGAAATTGGAGTTTTAAAAGCGATTGGTGCAAAAAGAAGAGACATCTTAATGATATTTCTTTTAGAATCCGGAATCATTGGTTTACTTGGAGGGACCATTGGTGTTATTTTAGGATTTAGCTTAGCAGGACTAGTAAAATTAGTTGCTTATCAAGTAGGAATAACAATAAGTATTTCAATAACTGCAAGCATAATCATATTAGCACTTGGCTTTTCCTTTATGATTGGAGTAATCTCTGGAATGATACCAGCATATCTTGCTTCAAATCAAGAACCAGTTGATGCTCTTCGAGAAGAATAGAGCCGGTTTCGCTCGGCTCGCGCGCAATACTTATAAAAAATAAAATGGTGAGATAAAAAATGAAAACAAAATATATAATGACTCTGCTGTTTTCCATTATACTTCTTAATGGGATATATGCAGCAACAACAGACTACGATTCAATAAATTTGGTTGCAGATACATACAACTATAGTCCAGTTCCTGTTTCTCCAGGAGAAGAATTTGAACTATGGATACAGTTAACAAACAATAGTAACGTTCTTGCAGAAAATGTAACCTATATACTAGACTTAGAATATCCGTTTTCTGTTGCAGACTTTAATAACACAGAAAAAACAATAGCCATGTTGGCACCATACCAAACAACAATTATCAAATATAATTTAACAACAGATATTAAAGCACAAGACAATATATATGAAATAGAATTTAAATATAAACCTGGACAAAGCCAAGTATATAACATAGAAAATTATTCAATAGATGTTTCTTCAGGCTCTACTGTTCTTGAAATTACAGACACAAAATTATCTGAAATGTCTATCGGCTCAGACGGAGAACTTGAATTAACTATAAAAAATCTAGGAGCAAAGACTGTTAGAGATGTTTTTGTAACTTTAGAAGACTCTACAGGAGACTATATTTCTGTTCTTAATCTTAAAACACAATATTTTGAAAATATTGGTGCAGGACAAGAAATTAAAGCAAAATATAAATTAAATGTTGCAAAAACAATTACACAAAATAGCTATCCTTTGCCATTAACTCTTAGATTTACTGGGCAATCAGGAGAAGAAACAATAACAAGAGATATTGGTGTAAAAATTGATGATAACCCTAAGCTTGTTTTAAATATAGTAAGTATAGGAACAAACAACAATAACAAAATCTATATTGGAAACAAAGAAAAGATTGATCTAGAAATCTATAATGTTGGTAACATTGATGCAGAATCAGTTTATGCAGAAATGACTAGCACAATAACAACTGAAACTCCAAAATACTTTGTTGGTTCTATTGAGAAAGACAATTATGATTCTGTGGCTTTAGAATTTAATACAAACGCAGACATTAAGCCAGGGAGCTATCCTGTCGAGATTACAATACACTATAAAGACTCAGCTCTTAAAGAACAAGAAATAAAAAAAGGCATAACTGTTGAAATTCTAAAAAATCCTAAAACAAAATCTGTAATGTCAGGGATAATAAGTATAGTTATTGGAATTTTAATTGGGATAATTATTCTTGCCTTAATCATATTATTCCTTAGATGGGCAAACAAAAAGATTTTGATTCCAGCTTTTGGAGGATTATATCAAAATGTCTTTAAAAAAAGGAAATAAATGAGTTCAGAAAAATATAAATCGTTGATTAATCTCACCATAAAGAATATATTCAGAAAGAAGTTGAGGTCAACCTTAACTATTCTTTCTGTAATCATAGGTGTTGCTTCAGTTGTTGCATTAATTGTTTTAAGCGAAGGAATGCTTGCAGCAGTCACTGACCAATTTAATAAGATGGGTGCAAATTCTATTTTTGTGATGCCTGCATTTAATGGCAATCCAAATACTTCTGGAAGAGTATCAGAAGAAAATAGGTTAAAGATGAGCGAAGCATATAGTATTTCTAAGATTGCAGAAGTTGAAGAAGTATATGCAATGAATTTCTTTACAGCTAAAGGAGAATATAAAGGAGAAGAGCTTTTTGTTTATGTAGTTACTATCCCTTCTGATAAACTGGACTCTATGTTTAAGTTTTTTGATGTTAGAATAGATAAAGGAAAAAGCTTTGATGGAAAAGACGGATATATTGCAATTATTGGACCATACCTTGCAAAAGAAGCATTTAATAGAGAAATAAAAGTTGGAGATACAATTAAGATTAATGATGTTGATTTTAAAGTTGGCGGCATATTAGAAGCAGTTGGAAATGAATCAGACGATAGTTCTATATATATTGGAAGAAAAGCAGGACTTGCTGTTGATGATTATGGAGAAACTGTAAACTACATGATGATTAAATCCAAAGAAGATGCAGATGCTGACTTGGTAGTTAAAAAAATAGAAAGAATACTTAAAAAAACAAGAGAAGAGGACACATATACAGTTATAAGTTCTGAATCTTTTTTAGAACTAATCAGAAGAGTTATGAATATGATGAGATCAATTCTTATTGCAATTGCAGGAATTTCATTAATTGTCGCGTCTCTTGGTATTGCTAACTCTGTATTTACTTCTGTTCTTGAGAGGACAAAAGAGATTGGGGTTTTAAAATCAATTGGTGCAAGAATTTCAGATATCACTTTTATATTTGTATTTGAATCTGTGGTGTTAACTGTTGTCGGAGGAATTATTGGCTTTTTTGCAGGAATTGGAATTGCAAGACTTGTAATACTTTATGCAGCAACACATAACTTTACAATGCTTACAATACACATTACTCCTTGGTTAGTTATTATGACATTGTTATTATCGTTGATTGTTGGTTTGGTATCTGGGCTTTTCCCTGCTAGAGCTGCAGCAAAGATGAATATTGTTGATGCTTTAAGGCAGCAATAAAATCCATTTATAAATATTTCTTAAATAAAATATTATATAGACAAAAGGACTTATTTCTTGCTTCTATAGCTCAGTGGTAGAGCGCTGGTCTTGTAAACCGGAGGTCGTGGGTTCAAATCCCACTAGGAGCTTAGCCGGTTTCGCTCTGGTTAGCGCGCAATGGTTACTTTTTTTCAAATCTATCCCATGGAAAGTCTAGCCATTTATTTACTTTTTTTGAATAGAAGTCTGGATAGTATTTACAATGTTCTTCGTTTACAAATATTGTTGTGGTTTTTATTTCTTTAACCTTATATTCTTTCTTTAAAAGATTTACAATAAATTTTAGAGTGCTCCCACTATCGGAGATATCATCAATCAAAAGCACTTTCTTTCCTAGAAGAGATTCTTTTTTTGGAAGATTAATCACTTGTATTTCTTTTCTTTTTTTGCCATCATAGGACTTTACTGCAATTGTTAGAAGGTTTTTAGTATTAAACAATCTGGCAAAATGGATTGCCGGAAAGACCCCCCCAACAGAAACACCAATTACACAATCTGGTTGAAATTTTGTTTTTGAAATGTCTTTAAATATTTCTAAACAAAAATTCTCTACTTGTTTATAATTTACTTTTATGGTTTCGGGCATAATTTATCACTTTAATAATTCCTTTTTATTACTATTATCTGGTGTTTGGAACTAGAATCTGTTCTTATTTTAATAAAAAACTGGTCTTTTACATCTTTTTTAAAATAAGAGTTTAACATTCTATATATTATTTTTTCTATTTTACTTACTTGATTATAATTTAATTTTGCAAGCTTAAAATTTGCAGTAATGTTTCTTATTTCTGTGGGAGTATATTGTTCTGAAGTTTCTGTTAGTTGGTGTTTGTAAAGATCCATATGGCTCTTTATAGATTCTGGATTCATAATATTGATTCTGGCTTCTCCTTGCGGTTTTAATGCTAAGGCACACAAAAAACAATTATATGCAGGATATCTTGTGTGAATACCAACACTAACTGGCGCAATTATATAATCAAATCTCCCAATTAATTTTTTTATAGCTTGCTTATGTATGGGGTTTTCTGGATCAATCTCTTCTAAAGCAATACCAAGAGAATGATCTTTTTTTACTGTTTTTAGAGCATCTTTTGTTAGTTGATTGGTTATTCCTAGTGATTCAATTTGTGGATTAATATGTTTGTGTGTTTTTAAAAAGCTATCAAACTCTATTATTTCTTCGCCAAGTCCTGGACCCATTATCAAAATTTTAGGGGATTTATTTTTTGTATTAATATTTACAACCGTGTCTAAATATAGAGGATTACTAATAAATCTTTCTTTTTTACCAAAAGACATTGGCCATTCTTCTTTTTCTGGAACGCCTCTTTTTATTCGTTTTATACTAATTATTGGTTCTCTTATTTTTCCAAATTTTCTTGGCATTTTATTATTACCTCACATATATTCTATATTTCAAAAGCGTTTATAAATTGTATTCTTGATAATTATTATATGATGTCTATATATATTTATACATTAATTAGCATATTTGTTGTAAGTATTATTTCAATTATTGGAATAACTTTATTCTTTACAAAAGACAAGCATTTACCAATTGTTTTGCTTTTTTTAATTAGTTTTTCTGCTGGTGCTTTACTAGGAGATTCATTTTTACATCTTTTACCTGAGGCCATGGAATCAGGCATTAACTTTATACCTTTAGCAATAATTTCAGGAATCTTAGCTTTCTTTATTTTAGAAAAAATAATACATTGGAGACATTGCCATCAGCCAACCTCTAAAGAACATCCACACCCTTTAGCTGCAATGAACCTTCTGGGGGATGCTTTTCATAACTTTTTAGATGGAATAATCATAGCAACAAGCTATGTTGTTAGTATTCCTCTTGGTATTGCAACAACTATTGCTGTCCTTTTGCATGAGATTCCTCAAGAAGTTGGAGATTTTGGAGTATTAATTTATGCTGGTTATTCTAAAAAGAAAGCATTATTAATGAATTTTTTAATTTCTCTTACTGCAATATTTGGAGGCATTGTTGGCCTGCTATTAAGCAAAAGCATTACTTCTTTTGCAGGAATAATGATTGCTTTTACAGCAGGTGGATTTATTTACATCGCAACAGCAGATCTAATACCAGAAATGAAAAAAGACATTGGTCTTAAAAAAACAAGCATTCAGCTTATTGGATTACTTCTTGGAATTGGGATTATGCTGTTGATGATATTACTTGAATAAAACGGGTGCCTAAAATAAAATGAATTCAAAAACGATAATGGGCTTATTAAAAAAATATAAATTTGTATTATTTATATTTTTATTTACAACACTTTTCTTTATAATTCAACATCAATTTACAATTTCTTGGGATTTTATATCATATGTTTTAAATGCAAAAAACATGTTTAATTCCGGACTTTATTTTGAAACATTTAGACCCCCACTAACTTCTTTTATTATTGGATTATTTGCACAAATTTTAGGATATGCTGCTGCAGAAATAATATATATTATAATTGTAAGTGCACTATTCTGTTTAAGTATTATATTAATATCTAAACAATTAAATTTTAATACAGAATTATTCTATCTAATATTATTTACTCCGTTCGTTCTTTATTTTGGACAAATAAACGGCACAGAATTACTTTCAGTAGCCCTATTATTATTAGGGATATATTTTATTATAAAAAATAATTGGATCTCTGGGTTATTTATTGGTTTTTCTGCATTAACCAGATATACTGGAATTGTTTTTGGCGTTATTTTACTGTTTCATAAAGGAATAGACAAAAAAATTAAATCTATAATCTTATTTTGCTTAACTTTTATACCTTGGTTTATTTACAGCAAACTAAAATTTGGTAATTTCTTTACAAGTATAGCAGACCAATATCATCAAAACATTACTTCTAGATTAGATATTGCACAAGCTCCAAAACTTATTCATTTTATTAGTGTCCAATCAATTTTATTTGTATTTACATTAATTGGCCTATTATATATTCTTTATAAATTGATTAAAAAAAATAAAAACGCTAAACCTCTAAATAATTCCTTTTCTATAATAATGCTTTTATTAACAATATATACAATACACACCTATTTTTCAACCCCCTTTAAAGACATGAGATATCTTTTCACATTAATGCTTCCAATTGGTTATTTTACATATGTTGGTATAACATCAATTGCTGAAAAAATTAAAAAACACAAAATTAAATTACATCGCATTTATTTAATAACGATATATATTCTACTAATTTTTTCTGTGCTTATTAGTTCTATTAAAATATTAGAAGAAACCTATAAATTAGATTATCCATATATTACTAGATATAAAAATGCCATAAACACAATCTATAAAAATAATTTAGAAGATTGTGTAATGTACTCTGATGCCTGGACATTCTATAATTATTTGGATTCTAATATTATTATGTTACCAATAGAAATATATATTAAAGATATTCCAAATTATCAGGATAAAGTTTTGTTTCTATATACTCCTACTCGTTCAAAAGAACAAATAATAGCATTAGAAAATCAATTGCCCACAATAATTAAAACAAACAACATCATGATACTAGGAGATTTAAAAAATTGTAAACTAAAAGAAAACTATGTAGAACTATTTTATATCCATAATTCATTATATACTAATCCCTGTAATATTTTATTTAATAAAATAAAGCCAATAGAAAATATCTGTTATTTTATTAACTCAGAAAAATAAAAATAAATTGTGAAAAAATTGAAAAACACGAAAATATTAATAACAATACCTTGCTATAACGAAGACAAGAAACTAGAAAAAAACATAACTAGACTTAATAGTTTTCTTTCTAAAAAACTTAAAGAACCATACCTGATTGATATTGCAGATAATAACTCTAAAGACAACACAAAAGATATTGCAAAAAAACTAGAAAAGAAATACTCTACTGTCAAGTACACTTTTGTTAAAGAACAAGGAAAGGGCATTGCAATCAAGTATTCCTGGCATAATACTGGAAAGAACTACGATATTCTCTCATTTATGGATGCAGACCTTGCAACCGGAATAGATGCTTTTCCTGGGTTGATAAAAAAAATTACTAAAGAAAACTATGATTTGGTTTATGGCAGTAGATACCATAAAGAATCTAAAACCAAAAGAACAATAGGGAGATATATTATAAGCAAAGGATATCTTTTTCTGCAAAAGATGCTTTTGGGTACAAGCTTTACAGATACACAGTGTGGCTTTAAGGCAATTAATAAGAGAGCATATTATGAGATAAAAGAGCTATTTCTTAAAAAAAGACTATCAGGAGACAGAAACAATATGTTCTTTGACACAGAGCTTCTGGTTTTAGCAAAATATAAAGGCCTTAAAATTACTGACTATCCTGTTACTTGGAAAGAACAAAAAGAAACAAGCGTTAAAATCTTTAAGTACTCTATTCTTTTCTTAAGATATCTTTTCTATTTTAGAAAAGAAATAAAAAGAAATTAACTTTTTGATCTTATTTTTTCTAAAAAATTAGTAATTGGAATAATTATAAAAGAAAACAATCCAAATGCTAAAACCATTAACCAATCCTTAAAAGATAATGCCACTGCATTAAAAGCATTTTGCATAAATGGATTGTATATTAAAAATAATTGTAAAGCTAAAACCAAAATAACGCTTCCTATAAGCATCTTGTTAGAAAATAATCTCTTTGGGCTAAAGGACCCTTCTGAATTACAAGCAAATGCAAATATTAGTTCAAAAACTACAATGCCCGTTAATAACAAAGTCCTTGCATAAGATGGCTGACTAATATCAAAAGGATTGATACCCATACTTGTATCAATATTAAGACCATAAGAAAACAAAATTATTTCACCTATAATTTTAACAACTAAAGCAATAATTATAAAAGTTGTAAAAGACTTGAAAGAATTACCGGTGTGCTTGTTTGGTTTTCTTAACATTATATCTTTTGTTGCAGGTTTTCTACCAAGAGCAATAGCCGGTAAAGAATCAGTTACAAGATTAATCCAAAGAATCTGTAACGCAAGTAGTGGTATAGGAAAAGCCAAAATTGTAAGTAAAGCTACAATAATTAATAAATCAAAATTAACTGCTAGCATGTACTTGACAAACAACAAAATATTATCATATATTCTTCTGCCCTCTTTAATTGCAGAAATAATACTTGAATAATTATCGTCTTTTAGAACAACGTCAGCAACCTCTTTTGTGGCCTCTGTGCCTTTAATTCCCATAGCTATGCCAATATCTGCTTTCTT
>DAOOON010000007.1:8525-35734 GCA_035387745.1 archaeon | reverse complement strand
CCAGAATATAAATATCTAATACCACTTGCTCAAATTATTCAAATGAAAATTGGGAAAGGAGAACTTTATAATAAAAGAGTTTTAGAGAAATACAAAAAACTAATTACAAAATATACAGAAATAGAAATCATGCTAGAACTGCCTGAAGAAAAGCTAAAAGAAATAGATGAAGACGTTGCTAAATATGTTATTGCTTTTAGAAAAGGGCTAGTGGTTTTTAGACCAGGCGGTGGTGGACACTATGGCGTGCCGTTCATTTGTTTTTCTGAAGAAGAAAAAAAAGCTAAAGAAATAGAAATATTAAAAGAACAAGAAATACCATTTGTTCAAAAAACTTTATTTTAACTGCGTCTTCTTGGATTATAATCGCCTTTTCCAGGATGCCCGCTTCCTCTAATAGTTGGCTTAGGGCTTAATATTTCTTCTATTTGCTTATGCTCTTTTAAATAATTAGAAGCCTGCATCTCAACTTCCATGAATCTAAAAATATTTGGCTTTGGCTCATTAATAAAATTAATTAGGTTTTTAGATACTTGCTTGTAGCGGCCTTCTAAAAGATCTATTAATGGAGAAATATTGTGGTGTCCTTTGGCTCTTTCTCTTAGAGCTAAAATTTCTTTTTCTGCATTTAGATAAACATTTGAAATTAAAGCAACATACTTCTTAGATTCAGGATATTCTTTTGCTAGGGGTTTAAATTTTGATTCTAATATAAAGACGTGATTTTTCTTTTGTAAAAGTACTCTTGTTGGCTCAGATATCTTTATTGTCCCTTTTATTCTAGTTGCTTTTGGTTTGACAGTTCTTTTAACTGCTGGTTTTTTTATAGTTGTTGTTCTTCTTAAAATACCCATAACACATCACATTTAAGCATATAACATAATAAATAAAACAAAGCATTTAAAAAATAGAAAGTTATTGCTTCTTGCCGTACATCTTTTCTGTTCTTTTATAGATCTTTTCTGTTTTCTTATCTATGCCTTGAACAACAAGCTTTACTTTTTCTATATCTTTTGAGATATCATTTTTCTGTTGAGAAACATGAAGAGCAGAAATTCTGGAGAACTGAATGTCTAGTTTATTGTATTTTGCCTCTATGTCTTTTAATCTTTCATTTGTGTCTGTTATCTGTTCTTTAAATTTATTAACAACAAACCTTATCATAAATACAAATAATAATATCAAAAGAACAGAATTAATAATTAAAACAATTAAGATTGCTGTAGATTCCATAAATTATAACTTTTTTGTTTTAATAAAAGAAACAACAAATAATTTATAAATAGTTGTTGTTTTTAATCAAAACGTATCTTTAGACCCTTTGGTTCTGCAAGAATACTTACTTTTTTGCCTTTCTTGATTTTGTAATGAGTTACTATGTCTGCCGGAAGAGTTATAGCAAGACTTTTACCGGCTACAATAACGTTTCTTTTAAAAGCAAATTACTCGTGAAGTCTTTTATCTAAAGTAAACATTTGCTCGCTTGTACAAAACTGTTCTTTACATTTCTTAAATTCATAATACGACTCGTATTTTATTGTTATTTTCCCATCATCAAGGACCACATTTCTATATTTAATTATTGCTGTTCCGCCACAAAAATGACACTTTATTTCGTTTTCCATATCTTTTCCTCTTCTTCGCCCAAACCTAGAAATATTTAAATAAGAATTAGATTATAATCAGATTATAACCTAAAAATTAGTCCTTGTCAAACAACTGATTTATGGATTTCTTAAAATGAATATTAAAAATTGCTTTTGCAAAGTAATCACTTATTGGAATAACTTCTAGCCAAGGGTGTTTCTCTATAAAGTCTTTTTCAATATATACTGCGTCTGTTGCTATGATTTTTTCAAGAAGGCCGTTATCATAAAGTTCATCCATTCTTTCAACAGCGCTTCCATTTAATAAACAAAGAGAACAAGCAAAATAAACTTTATTTGCGCCTTTTTCTTTAAGAGATTTTACTGCATTATAGACTGTCCCGCCAGTATCTAGGATGTCGTCAATCAAAAAAACGTCTTTATCTTTAACTTTACCAATAACTTCCATGGTTTCTACTTGGTTGATTTTAGAATAGTCGCGTTCTTTGTAGATTGTTATTGCACCCACACCAAGCTTTGAAGCTAGAACTGTTGCTCTTTTCATACCGCCAACATCTGGAGAAGAAATTAAAAGATTATTAAGAGAAACATTATCAAGTATGTATTTTTTAATAGCCTTACGAGCATAAAGGTTTTCAAGAATTGCATACTTGAAAAAACCAGCAATTGCAGGATTGTGAATATCTAAAGAAAGGATTGTTCTTGCACCGGCTAGTTCCATCTCTCTAGAAACAAGCCTTGCTGTTAAGCATTCTCTGCCCCAAATTTTGTCTTGGCGAGCATAAGGAAAGACAGGAACAATTACTGTTATTTCTTTTGCACTTGCAACTCTTGCTGCATCGATTAAAGTTGTTAAAGCTCTGAGATTATCATCAACCGACATTGCATAAATTGAATTTGAAACATCCTGAATAATAAAGACATTACTTCCTCTTATAGACTCTAGAATATTTGATTTTATTTCTGTATTTGCAAATCTAATCTCTTGAATAGGAGTCAAAGTTATTTCTGGCTCGTTGTTTTCTAAAAGCAATTCATTAAGATATTTTAAAACGTTGTTTGCAAAATGCTCACCAGATCTACAAGAAAGTAGCTTTATGTCGTGCATAAATTTTCACAGATTTTTTTAACCAGTAATTACAACCTTTGGTCTAAGACTAAATGCTTTTTTACAAAGGCGAGCGTCCACCATTGAATCAACAACCTCTTTTGAGGACTTGTAAGCTTCTGGTTGCTCTTCTCTTAGGACATTTTCAGAATGACCAGAAAGATAAATTCCTTTTTTTAATAGCTTTTGCTTTAAATCGCTTGCTGAGATCTTCTCTTTTGCTTTTTCTCTAGACATAACTCTGCCACAACCGTGAGGGAGCGTGGAAAAGGTTTCTGTTCTGATTTTTTCTTTTGGCAAAATAACAAAGGTATCGTCAAGCATTGACCCTGGCAAAATTACTGGCGTTCCAGTTTCTAAAAACTCTGAATTATCAGAAAGCCTTTCTGAAATTATTCCTCTAACTGCCCCTTTTCTTGTAACCAAATATCTTTTCTTATTGTGGGTTTCAAGTTTTGCAAAATTGTGTGAGCAGTCGTATAGAAGGCGAGCGTTGATGTCTCCGCGTCCAAGATTTAGTGTTTTTTCTAAAGCGTCTACAACTTTTTTAGAAAGAACCGCCCTATTTACAAAAGCATAATTAGCTGCGGCGCACATTGTCTTATAATAGTGCTGGCCATCTTTAGAATTTAGATATAAATACTCAATTGGGTCTTTGTGTTTACATATCTTTGTAAACTCTTCAGCAACCTGATACCCGAGGCCACGAGAACCAGTGTGAAGCACAATTAGAATTTGGTCTTTTTCAATCTTGTGCCTTTTACAAAACTTTTTATCAAAAACTTTATCTACAACCAAAAGATCAATAAAATGATTGCCTTGACCAAGAGTTCCAAGCTGAGTTAGGCCTTTTTCTATTGCTGCTTTTGATAGATATTTTGGACTTGCGTCGCGAAAGCAACCCTGTCTATAAACATATAACTTATCGAACTTATCAGCATAACTATTTTTTACTGCCCATTCTAAGCCTTGATAACAAATGTCAGTTAAGTCTTGCTTTGTTATCTTTACGCCGTCTTTTGAAAGACCAAGCGGAAGTTTTTCAAAGGCCTTTACTATTTCTTTGTATTGCTTTTCAGAAAGGTCTTTTGATTTAAGATTAGTTCTAATAAGGCGAATACCACAATTTATATCTGTGCCTATTGCTTTTGGACTAATTATTGGATCATTATCAGCATTTACTACAAAACAAGAACCAACTGGTGCGCCGTGGCCTACATGAAGATCCGGAAAGCCATAAACATAATCGCAGATTCCTGGTAATTTGGAAATAGAATAAAGTTGTTCTATACAAGATTTGTCCAGTTTAGAAAATAGAGATTTACTATAAATAATTTTTACCTTGTTGCTCTCATCAACAAAACTATTTTTTTTTGTTTGTTTAAACATTTTATTGCAAATTTTTAATTTTTTTAAAAACTAAAGATAAATAGATTTGCAAGTTTACTAAATTATGATGCTAACAAAATGGATTTAGTTTTTAAGTTCTATTCCAATTTGTAGATCCGCAGGAACATCGACTCTCATTATTCTTCTAAGAATCTTGTCGTCTGCTTTAATATCAATTATTCTCTTATGGATTCGTAACTGATATTTCTCATAAGTCTCAGTTCCACCAGCAGAAACTCCTCTTCTTACTGGCACAACCAATTTTTTTGTCTTCAAAGGGATAATTCCTGTGTGCTTAACTCCACTCTTTGAAGCCACATCTATAATTTCCTTGCAAAATTCTGTAACTTTCTTGTAATCAGTTCCTGTAACAATTACTCTTGCTGTTTGCATGTTTTTATCACTTTTAAAAAAAAATTAAAGAAAAAAAGCAAAATTATGCTCTCTTCTTTATCTCCTGTATAACACCTGCTGCTACGGTCTTACCCATGTCTCTGATAGCAAATCTACCAAGTTGTGGGAAGTCTTTATATGTTTCACATGCAAGTGGTTGTAATGGCTTGATTCTTACAACTGCCGCGTCTCCCGTCTTTAAGAACTTTGGAGCGTCTTCAACTGTTGGAGCTACTTTCTTTATTAACTCAACAATTGCACAAGACATTTGTGCGGTGTGTATGTGAAATACAGGAGTATACCCTGCAGTTATTGCGGTAGGGTGATTTAACACAATTATTTGAGCAGTAAATTCTTCTGCTACTGTTGGTGGGCTATTCTCTGGTCCAACAACAGAACCTCTCTTAATTGCGCCTTTATCAACATTTTTTATATTGAAACCAATATTGTCTCCAGGTAGTGCTTCAGGTAATTGTTCGTGGTGTGCTTCAACACTCTTTATTTGTGTTGCGATTCCTTCTGGCATTATTATGACTTTGTCATTTGGTCTAAGTATTCCTGTCTCGACTCTACCAACTGGAACCATACCAACACCTTTAATTGAATAAACATCTTGTATTGGTAGTCTTAATGGCTTTCCTGTTAATACTTCTGGAGCCTTGAAATTATTCATTGCTTCAAATAGGCTTGGTCCTTTAAACCAAGGCATCTTGTCTGAAGCCTTTGTAATGTTTTCGCCGTTCCACGCAGAAATTGGTATAACTACGTATTGATCATCTTTAAACTTGCCTTTGAAAAGTGCCTGTATATCTGCTTTAACTTTATTAAAGCCCTCTTCGCCGTAGTTAACATCGTCCATCTTGTTTACTGCAACAATTACTTGTTTAATACCCATAACTTGCGCAAGAAATGCGTGTTCTTTAGTTTGAGACATTACTCCGTCTTTTGAAGCAACAACTAAAACAGCAGCATCTGATTGAGCAGTTCCTGTAATCATATTTTTAACATAGTCTTGGTGGCCAGGAGCATCAATTACTGTAAAACTATATTTATCTGATTCTAATTTCTTATAGTTTACATCAATTGTAATACCTCTTTCTCTTTCTTCTTTTGTTATATCCATCATGTATGCAAAAGCAAATGTTCCTTTTCCTTTCTCTTCTGCCATTGCCTGTAACTTTCTATAATCCTGTTCACTTAAGTTTTTTGTGTCGTACATCAAACGACCGACTGTTGTTGATTTTCCGTGATCAATGTGACCAATAAAAACAACATTAATTTTTGGTTTTGGTGATGCCATGTATTATTCCTCCTTATCTTTTTTTACAGATTTCTTAAAAAATTATAATCAAAATCTATTGCACCTTAAAGGTCTTTGTATGCAATGGATTTTTATCTAATTATATATAATATAGAAGGTAAAACTTTATAAATGGATAATCTGTGATAATCCAAACTTTATTTTATATTTTTATTCGAATATCGTAAAAATCATAATATATATAAAGTAAATCGCCTCTAATATAATATATATTAGCAATAAAAGAAGAGCATAAAAATGGATGTTGAATTAATTCAAATGATAATGATCACCTGCATTGCTATAGTTTTTGGTGTGGCTTTCACTTTTATTAATTTTAGAAAAAAAATTACGGTTCCTGTAACTAAAGAACAAAATTCTTGGCAAAGAATAGAAGCATTAAATACTCAAAAAAAAGAGTTACTAAAAAGGAAAGAAGAGTTGTCTTATAAATATAGCGCAAAAAGCATTAGCGACGATGTGTATTCTAATAATTTAAAAAATATAACAACAGAACTCGCAAAAATTGATAACGAAATAAATGGCGAAGTTTCTAAATTGACAGAATTACAGAAAACGCAAGACACTGGAAGCGACCTAAGATTTCAAAACATAAAACTTAAAGGAGAGCTTAACGAAACTAAACTAGAAAGAGACAATCTAAAAAACAGAATAAAAGAACTAGAGGACTTTATTAAAAACCTTTCAGGGACAAAAAATCTTTCAACGTCTATTAAGGACAATCTTCAAAATAAATATTATGAACAAATTTTAGATAAATATAAAGAATTGATAAATGAGCAAGAACGAAAAACCATTTCTCAAATAAAAGCAACAGTTAATCCTAATGATTTAACAATAAAAAGTGTAATATTAAAACACAAGCCTATTGGCTATGAATATAATAAAGATTATATAGAAACACTTAGAAAAATCTATTCGTTTTTAAAAACAGAAATTGAAGTTGTTAAAACCGACATAAAGATACTTTATTGGCTTGATGCAACTTGCATTTTGAAAAACAAGCTTGCTGATGAACAAGACATTTCTGCATTTCTTTGTTCAATTATGCAAGGACTAAATGATCAAGAAGCGATGGTTTACGTCATACTTTTAGAAGATGACAAGACGCACGCGTTTGTTAAGACGAGATATAAAAATCAATTTTATATTTTTGATTTAACACAGAAAGGGCCATTTGAGATGTTTACAAATACTGATGAAAAGAAATTATTAGAGGATTATAAATTTAATGGATTAAGGATAAAAAAAATCATATATCGCTATAATCAAAATAACTACATAGATGCAGAATAAGAAAGATATGAAAAAACTAGAAGTAACAAGCACTGCTTTTTTTTATATAGTAAAAGAATTGCAAGCAGAGGTAGTTGGTGGCTACATTAATAATCTTCAACTTGTTAATCATGAAGACAATAATTTAATTAAGATAAAAATACATAAAACTAAAACAAAAGAACTGATTGTATCTCCCAACATTTTATTTTTAACAGAACTTGCTTACCCGGTTAATCCAGAAAGCGGAGGGCTTATCAAATTTCTAAAGAAGAAACTCTATAATCAAAAGATACAAGAAATTAAGCAAGACAAAAATAACAGAGTTGTTTATTTTAAGCTTGATGACTATTATCTTATCTTTGAGTTCTTTAGTAATTCTAATATTATACTTACGGATTTAGAATTAAAGATTATAACTTCAAAACAAAAAGAAGAATGGAAAGACAGAATTATTAAGAAAAACGAGAAATACTCTTTTCCTCAAGGAAAAGAAATTACAGAAAAAACACAAAAAGAACTACTTGAAGACATAAAAGATAAAAACTTAAAAGCAACCATTAGCTATTTTGTAAAAGAATATAATATTTATTCAGGTTATATAAACCAAGAAAAAACACAAAAAGAGATTGTTGAAAAAACAAAAGAGCTTTATGATTTAAGGCGCCCATCTCTTGCTCTTGAAAAAGGAAAGAACGAAGACGAGTCTCTGGTTTTAGTTGCAGAAGGAAAAGAAAAACAAAATTCGTTTGGTTTTTTTAAAATCATCTCTGAATACTTTGCAGAAAAACTTAAAACCGAAGAAACAAAGATAGAAAAGAAAAGCAAAAACAAACAAACATCAATTCTTGACAGCCAGATAAAGACAAGAAAAGAATATGAAAAGATTGCTTCTAATCTTCAAATTGAAGGCGAGAAGATCTATGAATACTTTCAGATAATTGAGAAAGTAAACGAACAGATTAGACTTGCGCGAGAAAAGAAAATCGCGCCAGAAGAAATTATAAAGAAATTAAATGACTACTTCTCTAAGAATCAAAAAGAACTTTCCATCAAAAGCATAGACACTAAGGAAAGAAGCTATGTTTTAGAGATAAAAGAATAAAATAAAATCAATTTAGTTTTGCCAGCGAAGATACGGATAACCGTTATTCTTGCTTGGATGAATTGCCCAAACAGTTATAAAATCCCAATCAGTATATGTGCTTGGAGTTTTCATCTCTGCGGTTGTTTTACCAAGAGCGCCGCCACCACTTGTGGCTTGTAAAGAAGTCTGTGTATCCCAGAAATTATTATTTGAAACGGAGTCGAATGAAAAGCCTCTATTTGTTGGGTTTGTTGTTCCTGCATATATGACTCTGCCTGTTGAATAGCTTTTTGTAATTGTTCCCCCATTATACCCTGTAAAACCTCCAAATGTGGTATTTGAACCAGTAACACGAGTGACGTCCCCAAAAGAATAGCTGTTGCTTATCGTGCCTTCATTATCTCCAATAAAACCCCCTCCAGCATCCGCATATGTGTTTAAAACATTTACGTCTCCTGTAGCGTAGCTATTAGTTATGCTTCCCCCAAAATTAGCTCCAATAAGGCCTCCTACATATGATCTGCCAGAGACAAAGCCGGTGGCATAACAATTTTCTACATCTCCGTTATTATTCCCAATTAAACCACCATAATAAAAATCGCCTGATCCGGCATATATGTTGGTTTCAGAATAACTATTAGTGATGTATCCTCCCCAATTACCCCCAACTATTCCACCAATACGTCCTCCCCCAGATAATTCATAAATATTCCCTGTAGTATAACAATTTGTAATTTCTCCAGAATCCATTTCTCCAACAAGACCTCCTAAATAAAGTTTGCCAGAAATATTTAAATCTTCTAAACCGAGATTACTTATTTCTCCGGCATCAAAATATCCAAACAAACCCAAATCAACTCCATCAGAATCAGAAATATATAAATTACTAATTTTGTGGTTATTGCCATTAAATGAGCCAGAAAATAAATCTTCATAGTCGCCTATTGGAAGCCACCCATCTGCTCTCTGCCTTGAAAAGCAGCGCAAGTCAATATCTTTCCCTAAAGCGTAATTTGCATCAAGTCAAGACGCATGGCATTAAGGTCTTCAGCATTACAAACAATTATTGGGTCTTCAATTGTGCCTGTTCCCCCAGGAGAACAAACCATATTTGGATCTCTTAATTTTACTTCAATATAAGTATTTTGAGCAGTAATTAACTGAATAGTAAAATCTGGCTTACTTAATGCATATTCGTAAAGACAATCAAGTTGAATTGTACTAAGACTGTTGTTGTTTAAAGTTACTGGTGTTTGTAAAGTCACGACTTCAGAATCTAGAACATCTAATAATTGATATTGTGTAATTGTAATACTTTCATTTTCTAATTTTACTGGCGGAGCGTAATTTATTTGTAATACCCCGTCTTTTGCATATTTTGGATAAACGAAATTTGTTGCATCTGAAACCTTAAGGCTGCCAAAGTTAGTTGTCTGGTCTAATGATTTAGTTGTAAAGTTTTTTCCAAAATTAAGAACAACAGTAATAAGAATAACACCAACTACAACTAAAAGAATGGTTGTAATAATTGGAGAAATTGCTTTCTTGTTCTTTAAATCCGCAAACATATTAAAACCACAGAAGTTAAGGTTCTTTTTTAACAATTAAAAAAATAGAAAAAATAAAGAACTTTAATTAAAAGTTCCTTCGTCTTTTGTTAATAGCGTCTTTTCATCAATTACGAAAACATCAGAAACGGCAATTACACTTCTGTATGGAATTTCTAAAAGATTTCCTTGAACATCTAATTGCTTAACTACTTTTGATGAAGGATCTATTTCAACTAATAAAGCCTCTATCTCTCCAGATACTTCGTTAACCATTAAATCTACAAGTCTTCCAATATTGTCTCCTCTGTTTGTTATTAATTTCTTTGTTGCAAGCTGTCTTGCTATTGCGTATTTGTACATGTTTTATAACCTCTCTTTTATTATTATTTTTTTAAAATATTATATATTTCAATTTATATTGTTAGACGATTAATATATATATGTTTCTATTTATATTGGCGCGCAAAAACCTTTAAAAAAGTTTGGAAAACAAACCGGTTTAGATTATCACTTGCCCGTTTTGTATGAAAAAGTGCTTCTTTGAGAGCACAGTTATTACTTTGCCGTTTCTGCTTTTAAAACTTATTGTTTGCTTTGTCTTATCTACTGCTATAACTTCTCCAAGCCACACCCCGTATTTGGATATCACTGGAAGGCCAACCAATAATTCAGTGATGTCTTTTGTTATATCAAACACGCTAGTAATTTTGTATAATATAAATAAGAATACCGATGAAATCAAAATAACAGTAATTAACATACGCATGCTTGTTTCTCCAAGAACAAACTGCAAAGACAAATCTAATAATCCCAAAAACACAAATGTAGAAATAATTGCAAAAATTGCGTGACCTAGCTTATATAGCGCGCGCGTATAAAACAAATCTACAATATTACCGACAACATAAGACCCAATACAAAATACCAAATACAAAAGTATCGCTCTTAAAACATAAATTATTCTTTGCCAAAGTATAAAGGAATCGTTTGCTAAAAAAAGATTAACGCCAGTTATTCCTGCATAAATCAAGAAAAAAACGCTGGCCACATAAAACGGAAAGCTAATTTTTGTAATTGAAAACTTAGAAAATATTGAATTAAAGAAATTAGAAATCTTTGATTCTAAATGGAAACCCTTAATTAAGAAAAATACGCCTAGTACCAGGGCGATAATTTGAAAAGCATAAGACTTGAAAAAGAAAAACAATAACAAAACAATTGCAGGAATTCCAAATATGATTCTTGAAAATGCGGGATCTTTTATTGCTTTCTTAATTGTATAATACATACTTTCTATTGCTTGAGATTGTCTAACAATAACAACTTCTTTAGAAATTATTGGCCCAAAGTTTTGAACTATTGGTACTACTTGATCGTCTTCTGCACCGTCAGTTATTAGAACAAAAGCGCTTGCTGGGAAATCTTCTAGAACTTGCTTTAGTTGTAAAGCGATATTTTTATCAGCAAAGAACAAATTCTCTTTTGAGTGTCCAGTAATTGTTGCAACTTCAACAACATAATCTTTTTTTAATTCAGAATATTTTTTTAAAATTGCAAAAACTGCATTTGCATCTGATTCTTCTGGATCTTTAAGTAACAAGTCAGTTGCCATCTTTAAATTACTTTCATAACCAACAATTGGCCCAGAAACACCAATTTTCCTGCCAATGTCGTTATCTCTATCGACTGTAAGTATAAGTATGTGCTCTTGTGCTGGCTGCACTTTCTGCTCAACTATTACTACTTCTTCGGGTTTAGCTTTTTTTGTTGTTTCTTTGACCAAGGAAATTGCCTCTTATTAATTTTAACAAGGTAAAAGATTAATAAATGTTCTATCTATAATATATATATAGGATTTAATATATAAAAGCATTTAAAAGAATATCTAAATTCAAAAATACAAGTAGGAATAAAGATGGAAGAACAAAAACTAAAAAACATATTTTTTGGAACGGTTATTTTTGGATTTTTATTGCTTGGCTCTATCTTTTTAATAATAGACGAAAGCATAAAACAAATTATTCTTATTGTGCTAATCTTTATTGCTTTTATATTTTTATTATTTAGTGCCAATATTATATTACAATTAAAAGACTATGAAAGAGCAGTAATATTTAGATTTGGAAAAGTTAATAGAGTTGGAGGGCCAGGCTGGACTTTAGTTTTGCCATTTATTGAAAAATATTCTTATGTTACCTTAAGAACGCAAGTTGTGGATGTGCCTATTCAGCAGATAATTACAAAAGATAATATTAAAGTTACAATTGACGCCATTCTTTTCCTTTCTATAGAAAACAATAAAGAAAGCATTATCAATTCTATTGTAAAAGTCGAAGACTATAAAAAAGCAGCATCTTATTTTGTAATTGCGATGCTAAGAGACATACTGGGTGAGTTTGTTTTAACTGATGTTATATCAAATACAGAAAACATAAATAAAAAAATAACAGAAGAAATAAAAGGCGTTGCAAAGGAATGGGGAATACGGGTAAACTCTGTAGAAATTAGAGACTTACAAATACCAGAAGAAATTGTAGAATCAATGCACAAGCAAAAGGCGGCAGTTCAGAAGAAACTTGCAATATTTGAAGAAGCAGAATCCGAGAAGGCAAAAATTAATGCTATAAGAGAAGCAACAGAAAGCCTTTCAGATAAAACTATTTTATACTATTATATTAAGGCGCTTGAAAAGGTTGGAGAAGGGCAATCCTCAAAGATAATCTTTCCAATGGAGCTTACAAGTCTCTTACAAAACATCTCAGAAAAAATTAACTCTGGAAATCCTAGAATAAACGCAAAAGAAAAAAAAGAACTTGCTGAATATTTGCCATTAATACAGAGTTATTTAGAAAAGAAGAAAAGAAAATAACTATTTCTTTTTTATTTTTAGTTTTGAGGGGAACGCCTTAAGAAAAGCGTTTTCAAAATCTTCTAATTTTTTAAAATTTGCAGCCAATTTTTTGTTTGCAATATCTACTATAAGCTTTAGATATTCATCCGAAATAAGCTGTTTTTTATCTATTTTAATAAGTGTAGACATAAACACTGTGTGTGTTACTTCACAAGTAAAGCGCCCTTCTTTAGCACTAATTATTCCTGCTTTTTTAAGTCCTTGCGCTCTACAAAAATCTAAAATATCTTTAGCCTTATCATAGTCCTTTGTTGCAAAATGAAAAATAAAGGGTTCAACTTTAAGCCACAAATAACCGGTATTAAAATTATCTACGTCTCTTTTTATCTCTTCAAAAGTAACTTGCCGGTGATAGCGATTAACAAAACCTGAAACCTTTTTGTTCTCATCTTTGTCTCCACCAAGAAGCAACAATCTTCCAGAACAGCTACTAGAGGTGTAAATGTCTGGTATTTCTGTGACCTTTAAAAGAAAAGGAATGACTAGCGCATCAACTTGGTCTTTAGATATTGCATCTTTAAGTGTTTGAGTGTGATGCCTTTTTAGCATCGCAAATCTTGAATCCACTAATGTTTTATTCATGTTTTTTCACACAACGTTGATTTTAATTAGATTTATAAATAATTTAGTATATATTATATATAGCAATAATAATATATATGTTGCACAAAAAAATCGTGAAAAATTATGTTTAACAAAAAAATATTTTTTATAATCTCTTTATTATTTATTTTACCCAGCATTCATGCTATACAAATGCTTGAACCAATAATGACAGACATTAATCCAAATAAAGCAATAGAGCTTGGAACTGTTGCGCCAGGAGAATATTTTCTGGTTAGTTTCTTTTTAGGAGTTGATGAGAAATACGATTTGATTACTACAGACAATTATGGCTCAAATTATCTCTTCTTTGAAAACACACAAAAAACAAAAGAAAGCATATACACTATTGTTAAGATTAAAGAAAATGTTTCAGGAGAACAACAAGTTAAAATTATATTAAAAAATACAGAAACAGGAAAAACTGAAAGTGCATATATAAAAATGACTGTTGCGACAAACGTAATATCTTCTTTTGTTTTACCGTATGATAAAGAAACAAAATTTGGAGTAAGAAAAGACATAACAATTAAAGTAATAAACAAATCAATAACTACAAAAAAAATCACAATATCTTCTAATCTTCCAATAACTTGGTTTGATTCTAAAGATGCAGAAAAAATAAAAAAAGAAGTAACGGTTGTTTTACAGCCAAGCGATTCTATTGATGTTAATTATTCGTTTATTCCAAAATCTATTGGAGACAAAGAAATACAATTATTCGTATATACTGACGCAGTTCCCCAAAATAGCATAATACAAACAACTACCTTTTTTACAAAGGCGTTGTTTGAAAGAAATGAAGAAACCATAAATTTATTTATTAAAAAAGACTTGGCTGCGCTATATGCTGCAAACCTATATAATTTCCCAACCTTTGCATTAAATGCAATACCCGCATACTTCTTTAATAATATTATTAGAATTGCATCAGAATAACTATCTCTTTTCTTTTAAAAAGGGGATTTAAAAATATGGACGAATTATATAAAAAAAGAATATCTAGTTATTTTAAAAAATGCGCGTCATCTAAATTTACTAAACAACAATTTGAAGCAAAAAAAGTTTCATTTGCAAAAAAATACGGACTTAAAAAGATTCCACTAACTTCTGATGTGTTTTTGGCACTGGGGATAGATAGTCCGCCAGAATTTTTAATAACAAAGCCTGGAAGAACGCAGTCAGGGGTAACAATTGTTGCAATCATGACTAAGCCAGGAGAATGCCCAGGTAAATGCACATATTGCCCAACTTGGAAGAATGCGCCAAAAAGCTATACTGGTTTTGAACCTGCAAGCCTAAGAGCAAAAAGAAATAATTTTGATCCAAGAGCGCAGATAAAAGATAGATTAAAGCAATTAAAATCTACGGGGCACCCAATTAACAAAATAGAGTTAATTGTAATGGGTGGGACTTTTCCTGCAACTTCTAAAAAATATCAAGACGGTTTTGTAAAATCTATTTTTCAAGAAATTACAAATTCTAAAGATACAGAAAAAGATTTAAATAAACTTAAAAAAAAAGCAATGGGCTCTAAAAACAGAATAATTGGAATTACCTTTGAGACAAGGCCGGACTTTTGTGATAAAAAAACAATCAAAAGATTACTGGATTATGGAGGAACTAGAGTAGAACTTGGCGCACAGATAATAGATGATAATGTTTTAAAGTTTGTAAATAGAGGCCACGGAGTAAAAGAAATAATTAAAGCGACTAAAGAACTAAAAGATGCTGGTTTTAAAGTACTATATCACGTAATGCTTGGGCTTCCTGGAAGTGATTATAAAAAAGACCTTAAATCCGTTAAGGAAATATTTACAAACCCCGATTTTAAACCAGACATGATCAAAATCTACCCTTGTCTTGTAATTGCGGGAACAAAACTAGAACAGATGTATTACTCTGGAGAATACAAAGCACTAGAACTTGAAAAAACGATCAAACTAATTGCAGATATCAAAGAATTGGTGCCGAGATGGGTTAGAATTATGAGAATACAAAGGGATATACCAGCAACAAAAATAATTGCTGGCATAAAGAAAAGCAACCTTAGACAGCTTGTAGAAGAAGAATTAAAAAAACGTCAGAAAGCTTGTAATTGCATTAGATGTAAAGAACCTAAGGGGCAACTTGAAGATACAAAAGGATATAAAATAAAAAAAGAAGAATATATTGCTTCTGATGGAAAAGAAATATTTTTATATGCTGAAAAAGACAAATATCTGCTTGGTTTTATTAGATTAAGATACCCTAATAAGCCATATATTAAACAAATAACTAAAAAAACAGCAATCATAAGAGAACTTCATGTTTATGGACAAACAACAGCATTTGAAGACAAAAATATACAACACAGGGGAATTGGCAAAAAACTATTAAAAGAATCAGAAAATTTGGCAAAAAAAGAAGGATATAACAAAATCGCCATTATTAGCGGAGTTGGCGTAAGAGAATACTATAAAAAACAAGGATATTCTCTATCTGAACCTTATATGATTAAAAACATTTAAGATTATAATTATGTATGAGCGACAATAAAGATAACTTAATTAAAATGTTTTCAGAGGACCCAAAATTATTAGATATTGTTAATTCTAAAGAACACATGGCAATTTTGACGATTTTAGAACAAAATTGTGCGGATTTTCTTAATCTAAAAAAGGATGTCTTCAAATACATATATATTAAAAAAGATATTATATTATATAATATATTAGAATCCCTTATTCAAAAAGATTTAATCAAGAAAATTGGGGTAAATGAAAACAAAGTTTATTACATTACAGAAAAAGGCAAAAAATTCATGAGTTTGTACAAAGAAACGAAAAAAGAATTTGATATATGACAAAAAAAGGTGATTAAATGAAGGCTTTTTTAGGAATATTAAGCACAGGAAAAGGCACTTGGGGACAAGTCGCACACATAATTGATAATGTAGATTATGATAAAGTTTATTTAATATCTAACGAATGGGCACAAGACAAATTTAATTGTACTAAACCAATAAATTGGATAATAATTGATCCAAGAAAAGGGTTTAGTGAAATCATGGCGGACTTAGAAAAACAAATACCAACAGACACTAAAGAGCTTGATTTAAATATACATTCTGGAAGCGGAAAAGAGCACAGCGTTGTTCTAGCACTACTCTTACAGAAAAAAATTAAGTTTCAAATAATAACAATTAATGCTCAAGGGATAGTAAAATACTAATTCCTTTTGTGTTTTTTCTTTTTTTCATATTGTTTTTATAGATTTTACAAAAATATCAGACTACTGAATTTATATTGCACTTAATTTCTTAATTCATCTATGCGATGGATTGTTCTCTTTTCAATATTGCTGCTTGTGTTACTTAGCGGTTGCTTGGATGTAATTACTACAAGACAAAAACAGCTTTGCTTGTCTTCTACAGACGTCTCTAAAACCAGTATTCCTGATTGTAATGGATTTTCCGCATGTTATAAAAAAATAAATAACTCTGGATTTTTTGTTTTAAATGAGGTTTCGTTTGAAACTAAAAATAAGATTTTAACCTATAAAAACAATATAGCAAGCAGCGTTTACTATTTTAATAAAGCAGAAAAAGAAATACAGAAAATATATGCGTATTGCTCTGGAGAAAATGATTTAAAGATTATTAGAAGTATTAATGATTTAATGTTTTATATTTCTAAAATATTTAACTATCAAGATTTAGCTTGGCAGAAAAGTATAGAAATATTAAAGGACTATGCTATATATCTTAAATCGCAGGGCGTTGAAGAAATAACTGAAGAAGAAATATACGTTTCTTTTGCTTTGATTAATCAGAATATTAATGAGCTAAGAGACGAAAGCATAAATGATAAAATCTATGTCGGCGTATTAAAAAAAGAAGCATTTGCTGCAAGAGAACTAGCAAGCAATTTTGGGTTTTTAAAAAGTTATATGACGAGCGTTAATTATGTGGATATTTATGCGTATTATTCTGAATATATAGATAATCCTGAACAAGAACTAAAAATGCCAGTAATTTCTAAATCTAGTAATTATGTTTTCTCTAAATTATCTACTTTTGAAAACTTTCAAAGAATAAACACAAATCTTAAAAGAACAGATAACTATAACCTTTATATATTATTTGACAAGCACATTGGAACAGAAGACTCTTTGTTTAAGAGATTTATAATTTTAAATAATAAAATTAATGAAGATTTAAATTTGGCATTAAATAGGATTAATGGTCTAGAAGAACGCCTAGAAAACAACCTTTTTATTTTAGACAAATCTAAACTTGAAGAATACAAAAAATATAAACAAAACTATGCTTCTGGAGATATGGGGTTTGGGTATTATCTTTCATATCTAAAAGACCTTAATTTAGAAATAGAAAAACAAATAGAATTGGCTGAAGAAAAGACAAAAACCGAAACAGAGGAGATAAAGGATTGCGAAATAGTCATTGATTCTATTAAAGACTATAATAATCTATATTTTAAAGAATTAATTTTAAAATTTGAAAATGAAACAAATAATGTTTTAAAAATAGAGATTTGCGAAAAACTAAAAAATACGCTTGTCCAAAAAGATTGTTTTTTAAGTTTAGAAAAACTTGCGCTTGCTGGCGCTATTATAGATATTAATATTACGACGCAAGAAGAATGCACTGATTTAATTAATCAATTTAATTACAGTGCAGGACGTGCTGAAGAGATTGAACTTTTTTGGGCCATTTATTCAGATAGTTCTAATATATTAGAAGAACTTAAAAGATTTAATTTGAATTTTGAGATGCAAATTGAAATTGCAAAATTAAAGAATAAATTAGAAAAATATAAGAATAAAGAAAATTACAATATATTTTTAGAAATTAAAGAATATCTAAAAGAAATAAACACACTAAATGCAGAAATAAAGGCCTTATTCTTAGAAGCAACTAGTGAGCAAATTATTAAGAGCAAAGAAATATATTATGAGGGGGGCGTTTATTTCTTAAAACTTGTAAATTCATCAAATATCGTACTTACTGAGTTTTGTTTAGACGCAAGCCTGCTCGAATTAGAAGGTGCTTTTCCCCTAACTAAAAACTTAAAATTAAATCAGGAAACGGCTTGCTTTGATAAAGTATATAGCGGCACTAATCTTTTTGAAATAGGCTATGAAAATAAGAAAAGCATAACTACGCGTATAATTAAATTAGACATAGACAAAACCCTATTTGAAACAATTATAAAAAATACAGTCAGCGGCTTAAAGGACACACTGTTTCTTGGACAGGCGGCAGTTGTCGATTCTGCGACATATGTATTAAATGAAGAAGGCGCCATAGAATATAGCACTCAAAAAGAGAATAAGATTTTATATTATTTGCATATTTTTCAAAAAACAGATCTTGATACAAATATTGGGCAAGTCGAAAATGGAAATCTTGTGTTGTTAGAAAGATATGATTTAAAGAATACGCATTCTGAAAAAGTTTGTGGAAATCTTTCCTTTACTGAATGTAAAAGCGGGTTAGCAAAATTAGTAATAAACGGAACCAAAATTGAGATTGACTACTATGCGAATGCAGGGCAAATTAGCGCCCCAACGTGTTTTGAAACGCTTGAAACAAAAAGGGTAGACGTGTATTGTATAATGGAATATGCAGAACTTTTAGAAAAAATAAAAGATTTGCTTTTAAAAATAAATGCGCTTATGAATAGCGAATTTGAAGACATATCTAAAGAAAGCGTCTCTGCCTTTAAGGCAATTTATGAAAAATGTAATTTAAAGGAGTCTTTTAGTTATGATGACATTATTTCAATATTAAAACAGGAACCCAAAATTATAGAACTTGAAAAGAGCCAAAATCAAAAATTTGAATATTTAGAAAATACAAAAAGGCTACTTGCAGATATTAGTGATTCGAATATAGAGGGGGTGTACAGTGTAGAAATTATGAAAATAGAAAAAATGTTTTTTACGGACCCAAAAACCGCATATTATCTTGCAAAAAAATTATACGAAGACCTGGCAAATTCAAAAAACGTGCTAGTTGAACTTGAAGAAGACAATTATGAAAATAAACTAAATAACCTAAAGAATCTTGCAAAATCTTATGATATTATGGACTTAGAACTGCAAGATAAATTTTTAGAATTGGAAAGCACGCCGAATAACGCTGCAGCAATTACAGAATTAGAAAATAAAATAAATGAAACACTCGCTAAAAAAACAGAAACAAATGTAGAATGGTTTACTTATTTTAAAAGCTTTGAAAAATCTGATTTTTTAGAAAAATTACAAGAATTAGAGTGGTATTATTCAGATATAGATCTAAAAGACCTTTATTCTGTTAAATACTATCCGGCAGTTACTGTTGATGACGCAATAAGAATAAAGAAGAAACTTGCATTTTTAGAAACCGTAAAATACAAAGAAGAAGCAACAAATGCAGTATACGAGTACGAATCTAAAAGAAACGAAGATGCTTTAAATATTATAAACATTACAACTATTGAAAGGTTGATGGACTTAAATAAAGAAATAGAATTGGTAAATACAGGAATTATTCAAATAAAGAAAGATTCAAATTCTGCGCTAAATGATGTCTTAAATTCTCGAGTGCTTTCAAAAAATAAAGAAGCAATTGACAATATAAAAAAAGATTATGAAAATAGAAACTATCTAAAAGTAATTTTTGACTCTAGGGTTCTCTTAACAACACAACCAAAAAACAATAATCCCAAAATAGGCCAAATCTTATCTTTTGGGCTTGGTGGCGCGATATTACTGGTTTTTTTATTTAATAAAAAACCAAAAAAGCTTAGTAAAGACGAGAAAAAACAAAAGATATTAAGACATTACTGATTCTTTGCTATTTCTTTAAAGGTAAGATATTTAAATAAAATGTATATATATTATATATAATCAGTTTAATGTGATTTACTATGTTAAAAAAAATATTGATTCTAATTATTTTAATGATTGCTATAATTGCGGGCGTTGTTAGGGCAGATGTGCTAGAAGAAAGAAGTTTTGCTTCTTTAAATTATGATAATTTTAGTGTGCAAAGAGATCAAGAGCTATGTAATTATTATAATTTCGATAAAATGGAGCAAACAGAAAATAGCGATTTGTATCTTAACTTAATAATTGAAAACTATATTCCGGTTAAAGAAAACATTAGTATTTCTGTGTATTTCAATGGAACATTTGAAAATAAAATAGAAAATGCAAAAATACTAAAAGAAAATCGCATAAAATTAGCAGGTAAGATACAAGAAAAAAATAGTTTGAAAATTTGTATAACAAATAATGGATTGCCGATTGTAATTGTGTCAGGCAATAGCACGGTTGGTAGTTATATAATAGGAGAAATAAAACCAGAAGAATTCTATATAAAAGTTCTAGCTTCTCAGACACATAGCAACACTTTGTTGCCTATTGAAATTTATGCAGAAAATAACAGCCCAAAAGGGGTAGAAGTAACAATTAATTATGCTGATGAAAACTTCTTGAGAATATCTAATTTAGAAACTGTATCTGGAGAAACTTCCTATTCTGGTATAATTTATCCGGGAGAAACAAAAATATTAAAATATTATTTAAAAACCAACAGAAACATTAGTTTTGGGACACCACAAGCAACTTTAACATATACTAATGATTTTGGAGAAGAAAAAACTATTCTTGCAGATCAAAAAGTCATACAGATGACAGAAAAACTAGATAAAATTGAAGTATATGTTGATATTGCTAGAAATGTTAATGTTAACGAAGAACAAGATGGTAAAATAATCATCAGAAATGTATCTGAAGATGAGTTAAAAAACCTAACAATAGAAACTAGCTTTGATAATAAAGTAATCTTGTCTGAAAGACAAATATCTGCTCTTAAGAAATACGAAGTTAAAGAAATACCATTTAAAACAACCATAGATTCTACAGGCAAACACGTATTTAATGCCACAGTATATTACAATATAGGAGATGTAGAAAACGGAATTTCTGCAGAAAAAACAAATATCACAGCAAGTGTAAAGACAGACAATATAAAAGAAATAATTGGCGTATTCTTATTTATAACCATAATCGTTTATATCTGGATTGTAAGATTTTAGGTAATACGTTTAAACATTTTTTCTAATTCTTTTCTATTTAGTAATAGGTACGTTGGTCTGCCGTGGGCGCAGATGCTTTTGTCTTTGCATTTATCTAGTCTTTCAATAAGTTGATATATTTGAGAGATAGATAATTGCTCGTTTGCTTTTATGGATTCCTTACAAGATTTTAATTTTAGAATTTTTTCTTTAATTCTTGATATATCAAAATTGTTTGTTTCTTCGATTTCATTTAGCATCTCAAGAAAAAAAATATGATCAAAATAATGCTCTAGAAATTCAGGGACGGTTGTAAGAACAAAGCCGTTGCCTTTAGGCTCTATTGTAAAACCCAGGCTTACAAGTAAAGATTTTTTTTTATTTATAAACTCCTTTTGGGATTCAGAAATAAAATCTAGAGACTTTGGAATCATTAAAGACTGAACTTTAAATTCTGATTCATAGAGATGTCTATTTTTTTCAAGATTAATTCGCTCTTCTGCAGCGTGCTGATCGATAAGAAGCAAGCCTTCTTGAGTTTTACAAACAATAAAAGTATCAAATAGTTGCCCGATTATTTCTCTAATCTCGTAATTTGAAAGATGCGCCTTTTTTGTTTGGCTTTCTGGAACAGATATTGTAGCCTGCGTCTTATTCTCGTGTAAATCATATATTATTTCAGGAATTTTTGATTTTAGTGTATCGGCGCTTTCTTGTACTTCTTTGGTGTCCAAGAAATAATGTAAATTTCTAGGGGCGTCTGCCGACTTTTGCTCAGGGGCGCCTTTGGGAAATAGTGCATTTTCAATAATTTCCTTAAGTTTAAGATTAAATATAAATTCGTTTTGAATCTTTACTAGCCTTTTTTTAGGGTGCACATTAACATCAAGGGTTTTAGGATCTAATTCTATAAATAAAACAAAAAATGGTTTTTGTTGAACCATTAAATAATCCTTATAGCACTTCTGAATTAATTTACTAATCTGAGTACTATAAACTGCCCTTTTATTAATGTATAGATAATTATTGGGATAAAAAAAATAATTGTTTGGCTTTGTAATAATTCCTTTGATTTTTAAAAACTCATTTTTTGTATCTATTGTTTTAACTTTAGTTAGAATATCTTTACCAAAAACTTGCTCATATCTCTTGTTTTGTGTAGTGCTGGTAAAAACCTCTTCTTTTTTTTCAGAAGTAAAATGAAACCTAATCTCTGGATATTGAATTACAAATTCTAAAAACGTATTGTAGACTTTTGAAAATTCCTGTGCTTTTGATTTTAGAAATTTTTTTCTTACAGGCACATTATAGAAAATATTTTCTACCTTTATGGTTGTACCCTTTGGACAAGCCGCGGAAACTGTCTTGCCGCCTTTAAAAACGCTGCCCTTACCATTTAAATTGTCTGCAGAAATTATTTCTAATAGAGAGATTGCATTTATGCTAGCTAACGCCTCTCCTCTAAAACCAAAAGTATCGAGGTTATAAAGATCATTAATATTATCAAGCTTGCTTGTAGTGTGCCTTTGAGTGCATATTTCTAAATCTTCTTTTGATATACCTAAACCATTATCTTTAATCTCAAGTAAATCTATTCCGGAATTTTTTATTTTAATGATTATTTCGGTTGCTGAAGCATCGATTGCATTTTCTAATAATTCTTTTAATATGTCGCTTGGAGATTCTATCACTTCTCCTGCACTTATTAAGTTAATTGTTTCTTGACTTAATTTTTTAATCATTTATTAGGCCTCTAAATTTTTAAGAAAAGAATCGTTTTCTAGATCTCTTTGGATTTTTAAAGCATTATCTATTATTTCTTTGTTAATGCCTGCCAGTTTTGCAACTTGTATGCCGTAGCTTTTGTTTATTCCGCCTTTTTGAAGTTTGTGATAGAAATGAATACTATCACCCTCTTCTTTTGCTGTAACATGATAATTGTTTATGCAGGAATATATCTCTGACATCTTATTTAAAATATGGTAATGTGTCGCTATAAGAGTTTTACATTCTATTTTTTCATTTAAATATTCTACAACAGACCACGCAATGCTTATGCCATCATAGGTACTTGTGCCTCTACCAAGTTCATCAAGAATTACAAGGCTGTCTTTTGTAACGTTATTTAGAATGTACGCAACTTCTGCCATTTCTACAAGAAAAGTGCTTTGGCCATGGGTGATATCATCAGATGCGCCAACACGCGTAAAGATTGCATCTATTTTACCTAATCTAATAATAGAGGCAGGAACAAAACAACCTGTGTGTCCAATAATTAGTGCAAGACAAACACTTCTCATATAACTGCTTTTGCCAGCCATGTTCGGGCCAGTTATGATCATTGTTTTATTTTTGGAATTAAGAATACAATCATTTGGAACAAATGCGGTTTGTTGCTCAATTAATGGATGCCTCAGATCTTTTATTTCAAGCTGATCTGAATTATTTAATTCTGGTTTATTATAATTGTTTTTATTACTAACGTATGCAAATGAATAAATTTCGTCAATTTCTGCGATTTGCTTTGCGATTTCCCTAATTGGCTCTTGATATTTTAAGATGGCCTTACAAACTTCAAAGAAAAGATCATACTCTAATTCTTCTCTTCTTACTTTTGCATGCATTACTAAAGATTCTTTTTCAGATAATTCTATAGTAGTATATCTCTCGCAATTAACAAGCGTTTGCTTTCTTTCAAAGTATTCAGGAATGCCGTTTGTTTGAGATTTAGGTATTTCTATATAGTATCCAAATATTTTATTGAATTTTATTTTTAAAGATTTAAGGCTTGTTTTTTGTTTAAGGTCTGCTTCGTATTCTGAAAGCCAGGTGTGGGTTGATTTATTTATGTTTACTATGTCGTAAAGTTCTTTAGAATAACTTGGCTTGATAAAACCTCCTTCTCTAATGCTTATAGGAGGAAAATCGGCTATTGCAGAATCTATTAAATCTACAACCTTGTCAAGGCTTTGTAATTTTTCTCTAAGCTCATGAAGTTTTTGAGAAGCAGTTTCTGAAAGTGTAGTTCTAATGCTTGGTATTACTTGTAAACTTTGTTTTAAGCCTGTTAAATCTCTAGGATTGCAATTACCAAAACCAATTTTACTAATTATTTTTTCTAAGTCTCCTATAAAAGAAAGGTTTTGTGATAGCTCTTCTTGTAAAAACTGATTTTCTTTAATTACAAGAACCGCTTCGTTGATTTTTGAAATTTCTGATTTATCTGTTAAAGGATGTAAAAGATCAAAATATAATTTTCTATAACCAAGTGCAGTTTTTGTGTTATTAATAATATCAAAAAGAGTATTCTTTGTAGTCCCATCTTTAATATTTGAAACAATTTCTAGATTGTTTGCGGTTTTTCTATCTATCTTAATGTATTTTGTTAAATTGTATTCTTTTATATTATTAATATAAGACAATTCCATAAACTGTGTATCTTTAAGATATTTTATTGCATTAAAACAAGAAATTAAAACCTCTTCTTTGTTTATACCAAAAGATGAAAATAATAATCCAAAGTGTTCTTGTAGCTTTTGTTTTGATAAATCATAATCTAGATTATCTGTATAATTTATAATTACATTTGGAATTGTTTTCTTTAAAAGATTAATTTGCTCTTTCTCATTTAATATATTTTTTGTAATAATTAACTCCTTTGGTTTAATTAAAGACAATTCATTTAAAATTTCATTAAAGCTTTCAAAGTTGTTTGCTTTAAATTCTCCTGTTGTTATATCTATTAAAGAAAAGCCGTAATTATCTTTTAATCGCGCAATGGAACAGAGATAATTATTATCATAAGTTTCTGAAAAAATAGTGCTTGGTGTAATAATTCTTGTTACAGCCCTTTTAACTAATCCTTTTGCTAGTTTTGGATTTTCTATCTGTTCGCATATTACGACCTTCTTACCTGCTTTTATTAGTTTAGAAACATACGGATCAAGAGCGTGATATGGAATACCTGCTAATGGCGCTTCGGTTTCACCTTTACCTCTTTTTGTTAGCGTAATATTAAGAATAGAAGACGCAATTTTAGCATCATCATAGAACATTTCATAGAAATCTCCAGCCCTAAATAGCAATATTCCGTCTGGGAAAACTTTTTTAGTTTCCAGATATTGTTTCATCATCGGAGTTAAATTTCTATCCATGATTTCTTTTCTTTGAAAATTGGTAAATATGAGACTGGTGGGATTTGGACCCACGACACATAGGTCTTCAGCCTATTGCTCTCCCAGGCTGAGCTACAGTCTCGAAAGTTTACCAATGTGAGCCCGATGGGATTTGAACCCACGACACCAAGATTAAGAGTCTTGTGCTCTACCAAGCTGAGCTACGGGCCCAAGTGGTAAATTGAACCTGGAGGGATTCGAACCCTCGACACCGGGATTAAAAGTCCCGTGCTCTACCAAGCTGAGCTACAGATCCATATTTTCACTAAAATTCTTATTGGTCGAAATATATATAATCAATTAGTGTATAATATATTTATGACTCAAAATGTTTATAAACTTAATATACTTCGTTTAGACCACAGGCCTTACAGAGACAAAAGGATTACAACACATTGCGCATTAGTGGGTAGGGCTTTTGGGGCTGATGAATTTTACTTTTCTGGAACAGAAGATTCTGGTATAATTACAGTAATTACCAAGACTAACGAGAACTGGGGGGGCAATTACCGTATAGAATTTGTAGAAGACGCCTTGTCTTATGCTAAAAATTTTAAAGAAAATGGGGGCGTAATTATTCATCTTACGATGTATGGGCTTAGGGTTCAAGATAAAATAGACGAAATTAAAAAACTAAAGAGAACTAAAGATTTGCTTTTGATTGTAGGAGGAGCAAAAGTGCCTACTGAATATTTTCAATTAGCAAATTACAATATTGCAATTGGCAACCAACCCCATAGCGAGGTTTCGGCTCTTGCCTTAGTGCTTTATTTGTTGGATGCTTCTTGTTTATCTAAAGAATTTAATAATAGTAAATTAAAGATAATGCCAGACAATAATTTTAAAAAAATTATAAGAAAGTAATATTACTTTATAATTAGTTTGGTATTAATATATTTACTTAATTCTATTTTATTCTGTTTTTAAGGTGAAAAGCATATGACAGTAAACAAGCTCAAAAAAGAAATTCTAATGGATAAAACCACTACTCAATTTCTAGAGCAAATTGCTGGCCCATTAGCTCCTGAAATTTTAAAAATGTACAATGCAGATAAAACCTTTTCTCCTGAAGAAATTTCTGAAAAATTAAAGAAAAAGATTACAACAATTAGGTCTACTTTAAACAGCTTGCATTATAGAGGCATTGCGTGTTATAAAAAAGTAAGAAATCAGCAAAATCTTTTTGATTTCTATTGGGAAATAAAATTTAAAAAAATAATCGAATTAGTTATGGAAAGTGAGATAGATAATCTTAAAAAAATAGAAGAAACGCTTAATCAGCAGGAAGGCAGAGATTATTTTTACTGCCCTAAGAAATGTATAGAGGCACCATTTGAAGTTGCAGCAGCTTATAATTTCAAGTGCCCTAATTGTAATAAGCCTCTAGAGATGATGGATTCTAAAAATTTAAATAGTGCATTAAAAAAGAAGAAAAATGCAATATCTAAAAATATAGAAAAATTAAGAGGCATAGTAGATAAAATAGACGATAAAACAACTGGCTATATCTGCGATTAAATAAAAAGCGCTTCTTTTTAATTAATTCACAAAATAGAATTTATTTATATTCCTTTTGTATAATATATATATTATAACCTTCAAAAAAAACTCTTTATTTATATTTTGCTTAATAGCGGGGTGGGGCAGCCTGGAGTGCCCGTCGGGCTCATAACCCGAAGGTCGATGGTTCAAATCCATCCTCCGCTATATTTTCTAATTTTTAA
>DAOOON010000007.1:0-8425 GCA_035387745.1 archaeon | reverse complement strand
TCTAATTTTTAAGCTAAAAATCACTAAATCTTGGACAAGATTAACAACTTAAATAAATCTCTAAATATTATTTAAAAAAACATTTAATGGCCTTAATTTAGAATAATGGGCCAAATTAACCTATTTTTTAAAAAATAACTAAAAATAATCTTTATTTTTATATAAATAACACTAAAATTGCTTATTTTTTTGGTAATTACGCTAGATTTTTTGGTAATTACAGTAAAAACCTTTATTTTTTAGGTGTTTTTTTAGATAATTATACATAACTAATTTGCTGATTTTTTAGTAACAAAAAGCTAAATATAGTAATTACGGTAATGACCAAAAATGAGGTTATATAATTACTGTAATTACCAATCCCTTTAAAATAATTACGGTAATTACTATAATATGATATGGGCAATATATTTCAAAAACTATTGACTAAATTAGGTCTTTTAAAAAAAAATAAAAATAATAAAAAAGATAGTAATTACCAAGAAACTTTTGCAAGTAATAACAATAATTACAGTAATTACTCAAATAATCAATCAAATGAAAAAATATCAAATACAAATTCCATGCAAACTCAGCAACTTGAATTAAAAAATTTAAATATAAAAACAGTAGATAATGAAAAGGAAATTAATCACACAAAAATCTATGATGTTTCAAAAATTAGCAGTAAAAAAATTAACACTATTTGGGATGTAATTAAAGCTAGAGAAAATACACAAGCAGAACATATTATTGCGTGTCTTCCAGATGATGAATGGATAGATATGGAAGATCTAAAGAACAGAATAAAATTACAATATAATGTAGAATACCAAAACGAGAAAAGTCTTTATCCTTATATAAAAACATTAACAGACATAAACCTTATAAAAGTTAATAATTCTGGTAAAAAAAGAACCTGGAAGAAGAATATTATAATAATAGAAAAAGAATAATTACTAGCTTTCATCAGTAGTTTTTAATAGTGATTCAGAAGTTAAACTATCTTTATTTGTATAATTACTACTTGATGAATAATTAAATGATTCCTTTGCTTTATTAAATAACGAAATTAATAATTTTACTTTTTCAGAAGATTCTTTTGTTTTAAATATCCAATCTATTTCTAAAATATTATTAATCTTTGATATTAGATTATCCTTATTTGCTTTCTTAAATTTTGAAGCATATTCTTTATCAATTATTATATTATTTAATTCATCAAATATTTTTGTATTTTTACCATCTATTGAAATTACAATTAGAGAATTAATAAATGCATCAATTGTTTTAATTATATCTTCTTGATTAATTTCGATTTTATCAATATTATAATTTATAGACCATTCTCCTTTTTCTTTAAAATTATGTGTTGGACTTTTTCCTGTATTAAAAAAATTAATTATTTTGTGTTCTGTATTAATTGGAACTATGATGCTATTTTTTCCTGGCCTAATATAAGGAATATTCTCTAAAACTCCTTCTCTATGATACCAATATGTTTTTTTATCTTTTTTAGTAACGTTTTGAGTATAACCATATATAGATCTAAACATTTTTTGATATAAATAAGAAGAGTGTTTTATATCATTGTTAAATATAAATTTATATTTTATATAATTACTAATTATTTTATCCATGTGAGCCCCCCCATACTTCTTGTATTAAGTATTATTATATTATAAATTATGTTATGTATAAATATATATATATATATATTACAATAAATAATAGTAATAACAATAATATTTTTTTATTAATTACATTTAAGTATATTGATTAATTATACATAATATAAAGCTTTCCTATTAAATAAATATTACAAGAACTAAAGGGATAGTTAGTCTTATAGTAAGACTTAAATTAAACAATAAAAAATAGAAAATAAAAGATAAATTAATTATTTATCTTCTTCCAGCTGTTGAGTATTTGCTCTTGTAGCCAATATACTTCTTTCTTATTTTAGAATCATAGCTATTGTCTTGTTCTTCAGCTACTGGCTCTCTAACAACTTCTCTTTCAGCTACTGGAACATTTCCTGAGTTAATAAGAATAATATCATCAACTGATATAACTTTCTTATATGGAATACTGTGCTCTGTCATTATCTTTTTAGCCTCTTTTTTAGAGCTAACCTTTAATGGCTGAGTCGTGATTGTCTCAACAATACCTGATTCTAAGTTTACAACTAAATCATAAACTTTTCCTCTGTATGTAGCATTAGTCTCATAAAGATCCATACCAAATAGCTTTGAAATTCTCATTGTCATGTTTTATTCCTCCAAATATTAAATATATATTTTATTAGTATACTAAAAGGTTATACAAAGGATTTATATATGTTACTATTTCTAAAAGTAAAAATAGAATGTTTTAAAGTTTGCTTTCTAAACCGCAATTTAAAGTTAATTTCAGCTTAATACAGGAAGTGAGGGGGTAAAAAACTATTTTTTCATATGATCTAGTGGATTTTCTATCTCTTTTAGCTTATTTGTATTGACTTTAGTGTATATTTGAGTAGTGTTAAGATTAGCATGCCCTAAAAGTTGTTGAATATATCTAATATTAACATCATTTTCAAGAAGACTTGTAGCAAAAGAATGTCTTAATTTATGGGGACTAATTTTTTTTGTAATTCCTGCTTTATTTGCAGATATTTTTAAAAATTTTTGAATAGTATCAACAGAAAGTGGCTTACCAGAATCAGAACAGAAAAGATATTCTGATTTTACTTTTTTTTCTCTTTCTTCTAAATATTTTTTATATTCCGCAACCCAATTTTTTGATAAAATTATTATTCTGTCTTTATTCCCTTTTCCAGCAATAACATTTCCAGTAAATTCTTCAAAATTAAGATCAGATATTTTCATATTTACACATTCTGAAACTCTAACACCAGTAGAAAACATAAACTCAATTATCAGTTTATTACGATTATTACTAGTGTTTTCAACCAAGTCTTTAATTTCTTTTGGAGTTAAAACAATTGGTATTTTCTTTGCTTTCTTTGGTAATTTAATATCAATTAAAATGTTTTGTTTTAAAAATTCATTATAAAAATGTTTGATTGCTGAAAGCACCAGATTCATAGTTGCAGAACCTGAATTTTTTTTAGTTTTAAGATATGATAAAAAATTTACAATATCATCAGAGTTTACTTCTTTTAGATCTTTTTTTATAAACTCAGAGAATTTATTTAGATATATCAAATAAGTCTCTATAGTTTTTTGACTATAACCAATAATATTTAATTCATTTTCGAATTTTTTTAAGATTTCTATGTTCTTTTCATCCATATTTTATCTAAACAATTAGAACGGAAATGCTTATAAAATAGATTATGCCGAAGCACTTAATTTGTTTAACTAAATATTTCAAAGCCAATAGTTTGTTATATAAAGCCAGCTATCACAAATAAACCAAAAACACATATAAATACTGGTTTCTCAGACAAACCGATAGCCTTTATAAACTTGATGAACTACTATAAATATACTATTTTTAATTCTAAATAAAAATGTGAGATATGAATGGCTGCCAAACAAATAATCAATAGAAAAGAAGAAAAGATACCATATAATATTTATAAAATTAAATTAGCTATTCTTAAGGCTCTTGATGCAATCGATAATCCAGATATTGACTTAGCAGATTATTTAACAAAAAAAGTAGATATAAAACTAACAGAAGAATACTTTAATAAAAAAACATTACCAAAAATAAATGATATTCAAGACACTATAGAAGACATATTAATAAAAGAAGGATTTACAAAGTTAGTTAAAGCCTATGTAATTTATAGAAGGCAACACGACGATTTTAGAAACCTTTCTAAATTAATAGATAGCACAAATGCTGTTGAAAGCTATATTAATATTTCAGATTGGCAAGTTAAAGAAAACAGTAATATGGATTACTCGCTTCAAGGGCTAAATAATTATTTATCCACAAAAATAATTTCTGACTATTGGATTAAAAAAATATACCCTCCTGAAATTAAAGAAGCACATGAAAAAAGGCAACTTCATATTCATGATCTTAATACTTTAGGGTCCTATTGCGTTGGCTGGGACCTCCAATCAGTATTACAAACAGGATTTAGAGGGTCCCCAGGAAAAGTTGTGGCATCTCCGCCAAAACATCTAGATACTGCATTAGGACAAATTGTTAATTTTATATATACTCTTCAAGGAGAATCAGCTGGTGCACAGGCATTTAGTAATTTTGATACTCTTCTTGCACCATTTATAAGATATGACAATCTTGATTATGCTCAAACAAGAGCATCTCTAGAAAAATTTATTTATAATATGAATGTTCCAACAAGAACAGGTTTTCAAACTCCATTTTCGAATATAACTCTTGATTTAACAGTCCCCTCCACCTTTAAAGATCAGGCTGTTATTATTGGAGGAAAATCACAAGATAAAACATATGGAGATTTTCAAAAAGAAATGGATATTTTTAATATGGCTTTACTTGATGTGTTGTATGAAGGAGATGCGATAGGAAATATGTTTTCTTTTCCAATACCAACAATTAATGTTACAAAAGACTTTGATTGGTCAACAGAACTTGCAAATAAGATAATTGACTTAACAATAAAATACGGCACACCATACTTTGCAAATTTCGTTAATTCTGATATGAAACCAGAAGACGCAAGAAGCATGTGCTGTAGATTAAGACTTGATAACAGAGAATTACAAAAAAGAGGCGGCGGATTATTTGGTTCTAATCCTTTGACTGGTTCAATAGGCGTTGTAACTATCAATCTTGCACAATTAGGTTATCTCTCTAAATCAGAAGAAGAATATTTTGAAAAATTAGCACATTTAATGGATCTTGCAAAAAAATCACTTGATATAAAAAGGAAAATTGTGGAAAAATATACCGATGACGGATTATATCCTTATTCTAAATTTAATCTTAAAGCTATAAAAGATAGATTTGATAGTTTTTGGAAAAATCACTTTTCTACAATTGGATTACTTGGCTTGAATGAATCTGCTGTTAATTTTTTAGGAGAAGGGATATATACAGAAAAAGGGCAAGCATTTGCAATTAAAGTAATGGACTTTATGCGAGATAGAATTTTAAAATATCAAGAAGAAACAGGAAATCTTTATAATCTAGAAGCAACACCAGGAGAAAGCACAACATATAGATTTGCAAGCTATGATAAAGAAAAATACCCATCAATAATTGTTGCAAACGAAGAAAATTATATTAATAATGGCGCACAACCATATTATACAAACTCCTCTCAATTACCTGTAAATTACTCTAGCGATATTTTTGAGGTTTTAGAATTGCAAGATGAATTACAATGTAAATACACAGGAGGAACTGTGATCCACATTTTTATTGGCGAAAAGAAACCATCAAGAGAAGCAATAAAATTGTTAATTCAAAAGATTACAACAAGATTCAAATTGCCATATTTTACATTTACACCAACTTTTTCAGTTTGCCCAAAACATGGATATATTTTTGGAGAACACGAGTTTTGTCCAATTTGTGATGAAGAGATAGGATATAAGGAGGAAATAAAATGAGTAGTGAATTAGAGTCTAAAAGACAGAAATGCGAAATATATTCTAGAGTCGTAGGATATGTTAGAAGAGTAGACGCATGGAACTATGGTAAACAATCAGAATTTCAAGATAGAAAATTGTTTTCTGTTCCTGAAAAAAAATAAATGTGAAAAATATTGTCTTTAAGAATAGGGGCTATAGAAAAATTTAGTACAATAGACTATCCTGACAAAATATCTTGTGTAATTTTTCTAAAAGGCTGTAATTTTTTTTGTGGTTTTTGTTATAATAAACAACTGGTGCTGCCTGAGCTATTAGACACAAAACCAGACCTCTCTGAAAAAGAAATACAGGATTTCTTGGACGCGCGAAAAGGCCTAATAGATGCAGTAGTTATAACGGGCGGCGAGCCAACAATTTTTGGTGATGATCTTATAAAATTTATAAAGCAAATAAAAGATAGAGGCTATCTAATAAAACTAGACTCTAATGGCTCTAATCCAGAGATGTTAAAAAAAACAATTGAGAATAATCTTGTAGATTATATTGCAATGGACCTAAAAGACGTTTTTGAAAATTATAATAAATATACAAACGTTCCAACAGAAAATATAAAACTTTCATTTGAGCTAATCAAAGATTCAAATATTCCACACGAATTTAGAATAACCACGCATCCAGAGCTAAGTATAGAAAGTTTTAATAAAATAATTGATTTTTCTAGAGGGCAAAAAATATTTGTCCAAGATTTCATGAATACCAACACAATAAAAGAATATAAAGATTACAAAACAATATATTCTCAACTCTTAAAGGACTCTAAAGATTATATATTAAGATAAAAGTGAAAAAATATGGTTTTTGTTAACACAGTGATACAAAAGAATGGAGAAACAGAGGAGTTTTCTAAAGAAAAAATTGCAATAATGTTATTTGAGACCATGTGTAACTATGGGGATCCTAATTTAAATTTAGCAGAGAAGTTAGCATTTTTAATATTTGATAAAGTAAATGCAAAGTATTCAAAAGAAATCCCTTTTGAAAAGCTTGACGAAATAATAAAAGAAATTCTTCATCAAGAGAATCAAGCAGATCTTTTGCAGGCTTATATTTTTAAAAAAGCAACGCCAGATACAATTCCTTCTGATAGCGAAATAAAAGAACTAATTTTAAAACTAATTTTAAATATTCAAGAAACAGATAGCCTGCCAACAAAATTACTAAATATTCAAGCCCACCTAAATAAGTTACAAAACAATCAACACGAAAAAACAAACAAAAAGATTTTTGAATATATTAGAGAAGGCGTTTTCTATCCAAGTTCTACATTTTTGCGAGATATCACTTTAAATCAGCAAGTGCTTTCTGGTTATTCTTTTCAAATTGATGACACAATTGAGAGTATTTTTGATACTCTTTCTCAATCAAGCATTGTTCAGAAATACGGCTCTTCTATTTCTATTGACTTAAGTAAAATACGCTCAGAAAAAGAGAAAGTAAAGTCTATCAATAGAAACGCATGTGGACCAATAAGAATTATTGATTTGTTTGTTTCTGCAAAGTCAATGGTTGGTTATAATATTAATTCTTCTAATAATTTATACTATATATCTATAGAACACCCTGACATTGTTTCGTTCTTAAACTATTCAGCAACGCAAAACGAGGATAATTTTGCAATATTAATCCCTGACAGGTTTATGACTGCAGTTTCAGAAAACACAGATTACACAATAGATATAAATTCTGAAAAGAAGCAAAAGATTTCTTCATTAGCACTACTTGATTTGATTTCGTCTAAGATAATTACTGGAGAAAAAATAAGCCTTATTTTTGTTGATACAATTAATAAGAAAAACCCATTTTTAGAAGACTATAAAAAATTCACAATTTCGCCAGTTGGTATGCAACCGGTTTTTGAAAATGCGTCTTTTGTTAGCGGGGTTATTGATGTTTCTAAATTTGTTAATTTTTTAGGCAATACAAAGACCTTTGATTGGCTAAAATTAAAAAACGTTATTTGGGATACTATTGAATTTTTAGACAATACAATTGATGTTTCAAAAACAATAAATGAAAAATACTTACAAGAGCTTAAAGAAACCAGATCCATTTTTCTTTCAATTACTGGTTTTTATACCCTCTTAACAAAGTTAGATATCCCATATAACAGTGATGATGCAATTAATTTTGCATATTCTTTATCTGACTATATTAATTATTATTCTAAATTAAAATCAACAGAACTTGCAAAAGAAAGAGGCCCATTTCTAAAGTTTATAAAAAGCAAATACGAGTTATCTAATTTTTCTTTTGAAAAAGCGCCAGTTCAAAAGACCTTATTTTCTACAGATTTAACAAAATCTAAAAAGCTAATAAAAAATATGCCAAAAATCGATTGGATTGCTCTTAGAAATAATATTAAAAAATACGGATTAAGAAATTCGTCTACGTTTTCAATAATTTTTTCTGATTTCTATTCTATTGCTAACGAGTGCAGTTTAGGTGTTGATGCAATAATTAATTACAAGCCAATAATTTGGATTAATGGCCACAAGTTTGAAAAAATAAACAAGGAGCTTTTAGTAAATGTTTCTGATCTAAAGGCTACCTGGACAAAACAAGAGATAGAATCCACTATTCCAAAAGACATAAAATTAAATTTTCCTCTTGCAAAAGACGTCTCTCCACAGTTCTTTATAAGATTACAATCGATTTTTGAGAAAAACACAGACGGCGTTGTTGATATAAAGATTTATTTTACAGATAATACTAATATTCAAGAAATTAAAAACACAATCATAGAAGCACACAAGATTGGAAATTCAGTTTTTATTCCAGAAAAGCTAAATGGCGCAGATAAAGATTTTAATACTGAAAACAAAAAAGGATTAATGAGTTTATAATTT
>DAOOON010000006.1:17827-36745 GCA_035387745.1 archaeon | reverse complement strand
GGGTCCGAACCGGGATTTGAACCCGAGTCAGAGGATCCACAGTCCTCTATGCTAACCACTACACTATTCGGACCACAAAATAGAGCCGTTTCTATAATATTTAGTATACAAAACATTTAAAATACTAAATATATAATATATTATAGACTAAAATATATTTAATAAAGATGAATAATGATAAAAAGCAAAAAAGCAGTAAACGAGATAATTAGTACAATACTTATTATGCTTGTCATGGTTATTGTTGTTGGAATAATAATAACTGGAGTAAACTCTCAAATTTCTAAAGGTAAAGAAAAAACAAATTATGATAATTCCATTAAAGTTAGAGACATGGTCTTTTCTGAAATTATGGAAATATATAATTCCCCAATTGAAGCAACTAAAGAAATTAACTTCTCTCTTTCTAATCTTGAGCTAACAATCGATAGCGATACTGAAACAATAGAGATTTGCTCTGTTGGTAAAAACCTAAGCTTCTTTGCTGATGGTAAAAGACTAGAACAAGATAATAACAAATATGTTTATAGAGAACTGCAAAAGATTTGTTCTGGTGTTGCTTTTGAAAATATTGATTTGATTAGAAGCATTACTCTTAGTAACAAAGAACAGACAAGGCTTGTCTTTAAGAAGATTACAGAAAATAAGATTTCTGTTTCTGTAGATAATGAAACAAGCACTTCTTGGTATACGCAAAAGAACGAATATGTTTATGATGAAAATGCAGGAGAATGGTTATATAGAAAGAAGATATTAATTAATAGTGGAAATCTTGTTGGTGATCTCAATAATCTGTCTGTGCAATTGGATTTAGAAGATGAAGATCTTATGTCTTATGCAAACATTGACGCTTCAGATATTATCTTTACTTTAGGAGACGGAATAACAAAAATCAAAAGAGAGATTGTAGATTACAATTCTGATACTGGCGCACTGTCAGTACTTATTAAAGGCCCACAGTTTAATTATGGTCCAGATATAAATAATCCTGTTTATGATGATAATACCTATAGAAAGAAGATAACAATTGATCACACAAAAGTAGATGGCGATTTAAATGATTTTCCAATGCTTATTAGTATTGTAGATGAAAACTTAGCAAATCTTGGAGCAAACGCAGATGGTAATGATATTTACTTTACTGCAAGTGACGGCACAACAAGACTAAAAAGAGAAATTGAAAGCTTTTCAAAAATTTATAGAAAGAAAATAACAATTGATCATAATCTGGTAGATTCAGATTTAAATGATTTCCCAATGCTTATTAGTATTGTAGATGAAAATTTAGTAAGCTATGGAGCAAATGCAGACGGAAACGATATCTACTTTACAACAAATGACGAAATTACAAGACTAAGAAGAGAAATTGAAGATTATAATTCTGAAACAGGAGCCCTTGTGGCATGGGTAAAGATACCAGAACTCTCTTCAACAACAGACACAGATATCTATATGTACTTTGGAGATTCTGAAGAAAATAATACTAATGATACAGATGTTTGGGATAGTAATTTTGTTGGAGTTTGGCATAAGAATGATTTAACTACCACGACAATAGCAGATAGTACAAGTAATAGTAATAACGGCACAAAAAAAGCAACTCTCGAACCATCAGAAATAATTGGAAAAATAGGTTATGCTCAAAACTATGATGGAAGTAATGATTATATAAATACGGGAAATAAATCTGCATATAATTCTCAAATAATAACTATTGAGCTGTGGGGTAAACTAAACGGAGCGGGAAGTCACACTGATGGCACCTATTTAATAAATAAAGGCAGAGCTTCATCTGTCCCTTATTTTTCTTATATAATACGCCATATTGAAGACACTAATCAATTTAATTTATTATTAGGATTTTCAGATAATACTTATGGTTCAATTTATGCTAACGAATATCCTATAACTGATAATGATTGGCATCATTTTGTAGGAACTTACGATGGCGATGATTTAAATTTTTATATAAATGGAAATTTAATACAAAGTAGAAATTACATTAATAAACAAATAAAATTTGATTTCCCAAATAATGAATTATATATTGGTGCGTGGAATACTCCCGTAAAAAGAGCATTTAATGGAAATATTGATGAAGTAAGATTATCAAATACTGCTCGTACAACTTCATGGATAAAAACAGAATATAATAATCAATCAGCCCCCGAAACATTTTCTGCTGTAGGAGAATTAGAAAAAACAGCTGTACTTTTTGCAAGAATCGAAATACCAGAACTCTCTTCAACTACAGATACAGAAATATATCTGAATTTTGGAGATTCAGAAGAAAATAATCTTAATGATATAAATTATGAAGATTTGAGTCTTTGGTTTAATGCAAAAAACAGGAATTCATATCCTGGTAGTGGAAATACCATTACTGATTTAGCAGGAGATACTTCCTGGACATTTAATCAAAGTCTAATTAGTTTTGATAATGTAGATAAATCTTTTAATTTTCCTAATAATACTACTGCAAAAAATATCATTACACAAGATAATGTTACTTTAGAAAGCGATACAAACTCATTAACCTATTATTTTTGGGCAAAAGTAGACAGCCCAAACTCTGCATCATATAATTCTTTATTAAATGATCGTACGCAAGGAACTACCCCTTTTATTTGGATATTTAAAGGTGGAAATAGTTTATATATGCAAAATACTGATGGGGTTAGCAATTTTATAAATATTACTTCTTCTAATTATTTCTTAAATTATACTAATCAATATTTGAATATTGTTGCAACAGTAAAATACGATGAAAATGCTTCTCAAGTTAAATATTACAGAAATGGAAGCTTAATTAACACTGTAAATACAAACAAACTTTTGTTACCTAATCAAAATAATACAAAAAAAATTGGAATATATTCTACTGCGGGAACACACGTTTGGGTGGGAGATATAAAAGAATTTAGAATATATAATGATATTTTATCTGGAGAATTTATACAAACAGAATATAATAACCTTAATTCTCCAGAAACATTCTATTCTGTTGGAACTAATGAAATTGTAGAAAATATTGCAGGATATGATTTTACAAAATCTACAACAGATACTCCAATCTATATCTACTTTGGTAATCCTGATGCTAATATAAGTGATAACTCCATTGAGGATAGCAATACCGCAACAATAAGTATAGGAGTACTTGAAAAATCATGAATGCGCGTTTCCTTTCCTCAAGGAAAGGAAATAGGCGCGTTTTTCTTTCCTTAGGGAAAGAATTTAACAAAGAAGTAATAAAAATGAAAATAAAAACACAAAAAGGAATGTCTGCAGTTATTAGCACATTACTTTACATACTTATTGCAATAATTATACTTGGTGTAGTTACCTATTCTGCAATGGAACTATTAGATGGCGTTAAAGAACAAAGCAATTATGATACAATGCTTGAAAGCATGACTACTCTAAAAATCGCAGTCGAAGACGTGGTAGACGATAAAAAAGACATAGAGCTAGTGGTTAAAAACCCAGGAGAAATAATAATTGACTGTACAAACAACTTGATTACTGGAGAAATAGACTATTTTGGCAAATATAAAGACGAAATTGTTATGATTAACGAAATAGCTACCTATAAAAACAATAACACAATATATTTTGAATATAATCTTGATAATTATAAAAGACTAATACTTGATTGTAATGATTTTATTATATCTAATAAGAAAACAACACTAAACATAAAATATCAAGAATATGATGATGAAAACGATCAGATATTAATTAACTTAGAGTGCATGGAGTGCAGAACATGAATAGCAAAGGCGCAAATGTAATTTTTACTAGTATTATGATAATATTATTATCTGTTGCTGCAATGATAATTATTATTGGCTTAGTTGTGCCATTCTTTACCTCTCTAAGAGAAGAAATAAATTTTAATCATAATAAAGAAAACTTGATTTTGATAAACCAAGAATTATTAGATTTAAAGACAAATGACATTAATACTTTTAAAAATCTAAATCTTGATGTTGTAGACGAAATTGTTTTTGACGCTACAACAAACACAGTTTATATTAAGCAAAAAATATCTAATAACTCCTTTAAAAACTTCAAAGACGCTAATTATGGAAATCTTGCAATTGTCAAAGCAAATGGACTAATGACTTTTACTTTATATCTTGATGGAATTTTTACTTTAGATAAAACTATAGTAATAAATGGAAACTATACCCTAAGATTGACTATTTCTGATATTATTAATGGCATTCCGGTTATCTCTATTACGCAATATCTTGGGCAAGTGTATTTGACAATTAGCCCAAAATTTAATACTTTTATTGGTTCTTTAGAAATAATATTAACTGCAACACCAACAGACGCAAATATTTATTACACAACAGACAGTAGCGAGCCAACTCAGGAATCTACATTATATACTGAGCCATTTACGATAACAGACAGCACAACCATAAAAGCAAGAGGCTATGCTGATGGCTATATCCCGAGCGCAATTATATCAAAACAATTTATTGGTCTTGAACTTCTTGACTTTAATTTTTTTAATATATTGCCTGATGGAAATGCATTTACTAAAGAATTAATTGTAACTGCAAATATAGAACCAATAGATGCAAATATCTATTATACATTAGATGGCAACGATCCTACAGAAAATTCTATTCCTTTTGTGGGGCCCATAACAATTACAGATGACAACACAATACTAAAATTAAGGGCATATAAATATGCATATAATCCTTCAGAAATTATCACAAAGATATTTACTGAAATAATGGGGGTATTATTTTATAATAAATATGATACAAACACAACAACAGATCTCTCAGATAATAACCTATCAGTTATAGAAAGCAAAGTTTTGTTTGATGAAAATGGTGCAAATTTTACAAACGATTCTAATAATTATATCTATATTGAAAACGACTGGAATAATTCTAATCCTTTTTTTAATTTAGGGGTCGATAATTTCACATTAGAGGCATTTGTAACAGATAATTATAAGGGACACATTTACAGTCAAAGAGGTTTTGTTGGAGGAATTAATCTGTTTATAGATGAAAATTCCTATTTAAATTTTAAACTCTCAGGTAGTGACCAACTATGGGGTGTATATGGGGTCGCTGATGATGACGAATATATATATCTTTCAATTACTGGTACGCAAAGTATTCAAAAACGAAGAAAAGATAACTGGAAGCTGATTGCTACTGTTGGTGGCCCAAGATTAGGTAATGCAATTGATTCTTTTAGTGCGCCTTATGCTCTTGCTGTAGATGATAATTTTCTTTATGTTTCAGATTATAGTAATCATAGAATAAAAAAATTAAACAAATCGGATTTGTCTTATCATTCAATGTTATCTAATGGCCCAGGATCTGCAAGTAATCAACTAAATGGCCCACTGGGCATTGCAGTTGATGAAAATTATATTTATGTTATTGATGCGACATATCACAGAGTTAAAAAACTAAATAAAGAAACATTCCAATTAGTTGCTACACTTGGCGGTACTTCATCAGGAATTGGAGATTTACAATTTTATAATCCTAAAGGCATAGCGGTTGATGAAAATTATATTTATGTTACAGAAGATTACTATCATAGAATAAAAAAATATAACAAAACGGACTTATCGTTTGTTTCAAAAGCCTGTGGAACAAGTTATGGTACCGGAACTGATCAAATGCGTGCACCTAAGGGATTAACAGTAGATGATAATTATGTTTATATTGCAGAATACACAAACAACAGAATAATGATTAGAAATAAAAATGATTTAACTTATGTCGCACTTATCTCTTCAACAGGGGGGATAGGAAATGATAACTATCATTATAACCCAACAGATATTGCTGATGATGAAAATTATCTTTACCTTTTAACCGCCACAGATAATAAAATTAAAAAAATCAAAAAATCAGATTATTCTGTTTACGAAATATTTTCTGATACTGACCCCTTACCAGAAAATGTTTTTGTACCAAGCGGCCTAACAAATGATGGGGAACATATTTACTATACAGACAAAGCTTTACACCGGGTTGTAAAAAGAAGATTATCTGATTTGGCAGTGGTAGGCATAATTGGGGGCCCAAATCCCGGATCTACAAGTACAACTTTTTATTATCCAGAGGATTTGGCTGTTGATGATGAATTTTTGTATGTAACAAACAGACAATATCATCAAGTAAAAAAATACAACAAATCTGATTTATCCTGGGTATATACCTATAGCCCAGGTTCTGGAACACTAGGTTATCCTTATGGAATCGCGGTAGATGGAAATTATTTATATGTTACTACCGGCTACGGTAGTACTTTGCACACACTAAAAAAAATAGATATTAGTTCGACTCCGTGGAGTGTTGTTGCAAATATTGGGGGGGCCACTGGCTCAACAGACGACACATTTAGTAATCCCTATTCAGTTACTGTTGATGATACATATGTTTATGTTGCAGATTATACTAATCAAAGAATTAAGAAACATTTAAAATCAGATTTATCATTTGTTTCACAACTCGGATTGACAGGGTATAGCAATTATTTACCAAACACACTCTATAACCCTGCATATGTTATTTATGACAATAATTACTTATATATTTCAAATAACGGATATGCTAGAATATTAAAATATGATACCAATTTTAATTATATCTCAAATATAGGGTATTCAACAGGATATGCCTATTCTGAATTTTTATCTACTGGCGGATTAACAATAGATAATGGCTATCTTTATGTTGCTGATCCAACAACCGGAATTATAATTAAAAGAAATCTTTCAGAATTTGATGTGAATATTTCTTTTGTGGGTTCTGGAATAGATTTTAATTTCTTTTATTCTCCATATTCGGTAGATAGTGATGAAAACTATTATTATGTTATTGATTCAATTATACACAGATTACAAAAAGTAGACAAGACAACTAATCAGATTGTTTCATATCGTGGTGGTCCGTATGGTGTTGCTAGTGGAACCACGCAAGCAATAAGAAGTAATTTTTTTAACTATCCTAATTATATTTTAGTAGATGGAGATTATATTTATGTTTCTGATAGAACGTCTCCAAGAGTTATAAAATTTAATAAATCTGATTTAAGTTATATTTCACAATTTGGAACCGGAACTAATGGGGCCACAACAACCACATTAAATGGCCCACGACAATTAGCAATATACGATACTAATTTATATGTTGCTGATTATGGGAATAGCCGGATTGTAATTCTAAATAAAGATACAATGGAATATATAACACACTTTGGAACTAACGGAACTGGAAATGACCAATTTTCTGGAATATTTGGAGTCGGAGTTGATATAAATTATATTTATACAGTAGAATATACAAATAACAGAATTAAAAAGATAGACAAAAATACTTTTGCCTATGTGACACGTCTGGGGGGAACAGGCTCAGGTTCTGGAAATGATCAGTTTTCTAGTCCTACATATTTATCCCTTGATGAAAATAATATTTATGTTGTAGATTATGCAAATAATAGAATTAAAAAACATTTAAAATCAGATTTATCATATGTTACTAAATTTGGTTCTAGTGGAACCGACAACAATTACTTTTACCTCCCGATAGATATAAAATATAAAGATGAAAACACTTTATTAATTGCAGATACTGGCAATGATAGATTAAAAATACACCACCCGTCTGATTTAAGCTATATAACTAATATAAATTTATCTACTTATAATAATGACGGGGTATACAATCCTTGGGGGGTTGCTGTTGATGAAAATTATTTATATGTTTCAGATACAGGAAATCACAGAATTATTAAAAAAAATAAATCTGATTTGTCTACATTATATTCTGTGGGGGGACCTAATTCTGGAAGTGGGAATGATCAATTTAATTCCCCTTATGGAATAGCGATTGATCAAAATTATATATATGTTAGCGATAATGCCAATTGTCGCATAGTTAAAAGAAACAAAACAGATTTGTCTTATGTATCTAAATTATCTAATGGCTGTGGCTCTTCAAATGAAATGGTACAATATATTTTTGGCATAGCGGTAGATGATAATTATATATATGTTGTAGAAAGATCTTGGCATCGCATAAAAAAATTTACAAAAGACACATTTACATTTGTGGCATCCGTTGGTGGTACTGTTTCGGGAAGTGGAGATGATCAATTTAATAATCCAACTGATATAACAATAGATGATAATTATATATATGTTACAGACCTGTCAAATTATAGAATACACAAAAGAAACAAAAACGATCTCTCATTAGTAAAAATGTATGGGTTAGGGGTTAATGCGAGTTCAACAACAGATTCTTTTTACGAACCCACAGGAATAACAATATATAATGATACGTTATATGTTTCGGATTCTAGAAATTACAGAATTAAAGTATATGATACAAATCTTAATTTTATTTATAAATTCGGAAGACTTAACTGGGAAAAAGACGGCCTTTATTTACCACAGGGATTGGCATTAGACGACAATTTTATTTATATTGCTGATAGTTCTAATAGTAGAATTGTAAAAAGAGCGATGTCTGATCTTGAAAATATTAAAAATCAAGAAAAAAGCGGTTATTTTGGGATACAGGGATATAATGGTAAAACCTTAACCTCTATTGGAACCGTAACTGGCGATTCTCAAATTGCAATAGTAAGAATTGATGATAACTTTTGTATGTATATTAATGGGGCGCTGGACAATTGCCAATCTTTTTACTTACATCCCACAAATCTTACATTCCCTGAAATAAATTTTAGATTCAATTCTTCAGCTACAATTACCACTTATTTATTACCTGAAAATCAGAATCTTTATCCACACATTATTGGTAATGCTGGATTGCCTATGCCAGGAAACGGCCACATAAAGTATTTGAGAGTGTTTGATACTAACCTTTCTGATTCTGATATCAACGCCTTATATCAATCTTATAAGTGATGGCTTATGATACCTAACAGAACACAAGCAATGGTTTTGCTTAAAGAACATCTTAAAGAAAAACCTAACATCGACCATTCCTTTCTTGTGGCTTATGGACTTCTTGGAATCTCTAAACTTCTTAATCTCTCAGAAACAGAACAAGACTATTGGTTTGTGATTGGGCTACTTCATGACCTTGACCTTGAAAGCTTTAATGAGGACATCAAAGAACATACTCTTGTTACTGAAAAGATTCTTCTTGAGAAGAACGTTGATAAAGAACTGATTGATGACATCAAAAGCCATAACGAGATTATTGGTGTTGAGAGAAATAGCAACTTGAGAAATGCGCTATATTCTCTTGACGGGCTGACAGGAATCATTAGAGCATATGTCTTGATGAGACCTGACAAAGACATCACTAAAGCAGAAACTAAATCTATAATCAAGAAACTAAAAGACAAGTATTTTGCAGCTGCTGTTAATAGAGAACAGATATACTTGTGTGAAAAGACACTTGGAATAGAAATTGAAAAATTTGTTTCTGCTGCTTTAGAAGAAATTAAGAAAAACTATATTCTTGAATAAACTACTTTAGAAGTAAATTTGCTTTAGCTCTTATCTTTTTTGAATATCTTAACAAATAATTCTGTAACTTAGTTTTATCTATTTTTTTTTTAAGCTCATTAATTACTTCTTTAGATAATGGCTCATTATAATAAACAAAATCAATTAATGTCTTTTCATAATCAGAAACCGGGATTTCCATATCATAGTATTTAATGAAATCAAATCCAAAAAAATACTTACAATCTATTCTTCTAAGTAATACATTACTTCCTTGTATGGTTTTTATTCCTGGCTTTATCTTGTTTGTTGTTATAATTATAGGGTTTGTTTCTTGCTCGTGAAGGTTTCTTAAAGATAATGCTTCTTGAAGACCATAGTAGAACGGAGAATAAGCAAAACCACTTACCATGAGATCTTTTTTAAAAGTATAAGAACCATTTGTTATTCTAATAATTTTATTTTGCTTTACTAAATTATGCAACAATTGATCTAAATATTCATTACTAATTTTGTCTTTAGAAAATAATTTAGAAGCATCTTTTTTTGTAAATTTATATTCTTCCTTATATACATCTCTTAATCTGTTTTCATAGGTCATTAATATCTCCTCTTGATTTCAGAAAGCAATTGAGCAAAACTAGGGATTGCTCCAGAATATACTATTGCTTTTAGATTTTTCTCATCTTCTGGTTTTTCCCAAGAATCAACTATCTCTTTTAGTTTCTTTTTTTGTTCATTTGAAAGATTTGCTAAAGATTGAAGGAAATAAACATCATAAATATCTCTTATGAGCTTTCTATTCTTGTAAGCAAGAGCTTTTTCTAGAAGTAATTCCTCAGGAGAGAGGCAAAAAACTGTTATTGAAGATCCATCTAGATTTTGATATTGTTTTATGGATTTTGTTTTGAAAATGGAATTGCTCTTTTCTAATAACCTTATCTCTAATCTTACTTCTATATTCTTATCTGTAATCTTAGCAAAAATAACATTTTCGGTTTTTTTAAATTTTATAAGATTTAAGCCTTTCCCCTGTAGCTCTTCTTTAAGCTGCTTTTCTATATCTTGTTTTTCATAAAAATAAAGATCTATATCTTCAGAAAATCTGTTTCCATCATAGCATCTCCAGATTGATGTGCCTCCATGAAATACCGCCTCTGGAAATATGCCATAAATAATTTTAACTAGCTCGTCTTGAAGACTAGCAATATCTCTATGCTGTTGTTTTTTTAATTTATTATAGAGGGTTATTTTCATAAATATATATAATACCGAAACTTATAAAAATATATAAGTTTGGGTATTGATTAGTTATTTGCTTTTTATAAAAATCAAATAACTTTTGATAAACCAACTTAAGAAATAAGAATCGTCGTCTTTTGTTTGGGATTTCTCTAGTGCTGAATAATAACTTTTTCTGTGCTTATAATCAATAATGAAAAGAGGATAGTTGTTGTTACTTAAAATAATATTCATTAATAGTCTAGTGATTCTGCCATTACCATCACCAAATGGATGGATTGTTACTAATCTTAAATGTACTAATCCTGCAAGAACAACGGGATTATATTTTTCTTTATTTTTATTATACCAATTAAAGAAACCACTTAATTCTGCAGAAAGCTCTGCTGGGCTTGGTGGAATAAACTTACAACCAGATATGCCTACTTGATAGTTTCTAATCTTTCCTGCAATGTCTTTTTTTGTGTCTTTAAATAAAAAATAATGCCAATTTACTAGATTTTGATAAGTAATGTTCTGGCTCTTTTTAATAAGCTCTAAAAATAATTTCTGATGAGATTCTGTTTCCTTAATGTCTCGCATGGATTTTTGAGGAGATATCTGATCTCTAAGTAAAAGATAAGAATCCTTTAAACTTAGGGTGTTGCCTTCTATTCTGTTGGTATTATATGTAAACTTTACTGCAAAATCAAACAATTGATTTTCTTGAACTGTTTTTGGCATTTTTAATTTTTGAGAATTAGATTTGGATATTTGTTCTGAGATTTTTTCTAATTGCCCTTGTTGAGAATCAATAAAGAAATCTAATTTTTTTGTTCTAAGATCTGCTGGTAACTTTATACCTAGATATTTATCAAGATTCTTATAGCCAGTTTTAGATCTTAAAGTCATATGTAAATAATAGGCTTTTTTTGTGCCATTTTTCTTTTCTATTACTGAAACCATAAATAATATATGCCAACACAAATTTAAAAAAGTATGGTTTTTAAGTTAAATGTGTTGGTATGGGTTTTGAGATAAAAATAAGAAAAAAAGAAGAAATAGAAACTAACAAGTAGCATCTGTTGGTGCTCCTGAATCGCCCCAACCAAAGCCTGCGCTTGGTGTTTCGCTACTTAAAGCTGTGTTACATTCTTCTGGTGCTGTGTTAAATACTGAACAAACCTTGTCTAGTATTCCTTTTGAATCCCTTGGCATATTGCTTACAAGAACACCGTTAATTACTGTTGATGGAGAGCCTTGTACGCCGTAAAGCTCGTTTTCTGCCTTGTATATATTAAACTGAGGATAAGCCCCGCCTGACCAAGTTGACTCATCATTAAATAACTCTGTAACCTTGTATTCTGTATCGGTTGCAGAAATACAAGCATTGACTTTTGTTGTATTAATGTTTGTACTTGCTAGACATTCTGTAGTCTTTCCTGCTTCTAAGAAGCACTTTAAGTATGGTAGATACTTCTCTGGTTCTTCTTTGTTAATACAGTATTGATTAAGTTGCTCTTTTAGCTCTGTTTCTCCATGCATTGCATAGTCAACAAACTTAATCTGTATGTCTGCTTTATCCTTTAAGGCCTCCATAACAGGAATCAAGCCTTTTTCCATCTGAGTACCATATGGACAATGAGACATTACAAAGACTTCAACCTTTGGCTTATCAGACTTTGCAATATTTGCTTCAGCCTCTGCTTGTGCTTCTTCTAAAGCCTTTGCTTCTTCCATTTGTACTAAAACTTCTTGTTTGTTTACAAGACCCATGCCCGGAACAATAATGTGTTCTCCAGTTGCTGTGGTGTAGATTGGCATGTCTTGATCTTCAATTGTAATTGTTATCTCATAAAGACCATCAACGACTTTTGTTTCTTTAACCGTTACTTCTGGTAACTGGAATGCTTCTTTAAGAAAAGAAACAGTATCGTCAACTACCTTTTGATTAATTTTTGTTTCTGTTGTTGGATTTACTAAACCAATATTTCCGGTCATTGGCGAATTGGTAGTTTCTGGCTTATTGGTTACTGCAAGTAATATTGCTATTATTAAAGCAATAAAAAGAACAGCACTAATCAATTGCCAAATAAGTATTCTCTTTTTTGAGTGATGTGGACTCATTATTGACTCTTCTTTATTGTCATTTGTAGTCATGTTTTTTTCCTCCTAGATATAAATAGAATAACTAATATATTTAGGTAAAAAAAGAAATATAAAGGTATTTTTTTAGAAAGGTCTTAGAATAAACTAAAAAAGAAGTTTTTAATACCGTCGAATAAGAAAACTTCAACAAAAGAACCTAAAATTAAGAAAAATACAGAAAATGCTAATAATATTATACAATATTTAAAAAGATAGAAAAATCTATCAGATTCTAGCTTCTCAGATTTAATACTCATGGAAAGCATTGTTCCAGAAATTACTGCAAAAAAATAACATATTGCTTCTATAATTGTGTGTAAAGAAACACTAAGCAATAATGGAAAGAGAATAGAGAGTAATTTCACACTATATACTTTACTATAGAATAAAGCATACTGACTAAAAGAAACCGCCCAGTACATAGCATTCCAAACTATCATAAGTAATGCGCCTAATGGAAAGATTAACGCAATAATAAAACAAACAAGCATAACTGAGAAATTATTCTTTAAAATATCAAAGAATATACTTGTTTTTTCTAAACCTGCAAAACCAATGCTTCTAGTTGGCATAAGTGCTGTATTCCAGCCTTGCTCACTAAACAATTGTGCAGAGAAATCAACAGGCATAATTGCAATTAAAGAAATAACTACAAGCATTATTCCTAAGAAAAAAAATAAATAAATATAAAGAGTTTTTTTATTTTCTTCAAATAAATCCTTTAAATAAAATTTCTTAGATTCTTTTACTTTTAGTTTTGTAAGAGAAACTCCTTTTTCTTCAACTTTTTGAGTTCTTCCTGCCAATAAAACATTTTGATTTGTTTCTTTTATTGCTATTGGCGCAAGAAAAATAGTTAAGAAAAATACAGAAAATAAACCCGCATTCTCGTGGAATAAAACAAGTGCTGCTCCAAAACTTAGCATTGTTCCTACTATTGTATATGCGATTGTTCTAAAAGAAGTATCAAAAAAATTTGCAAAAAAATTAGGAATACTATTGATTAATTTAGAAAGGTTAAAAACAAAATCCTTAAATGTTAATTTCTTTTTAACTTCTTTTTTTACCTGTGTTATATCCTTCTCACTTTTTCCAGAGACCGATAAATGTATAAGTTTTGTTTTTTTTGGTGCTTCTTTTATGTTTTTATTTTCTGAAGAATCAACTTTTATAGAATGAATCTTGATTTGGTCTTTTTCTGACATTTTGTTTCCTTATAAACTTATAATTATTACTAAAGATAAAGAGAAAATAGTTTATAAATATTACTTTTTAGAACTTGGGTAAAGTCTTGTTGTTTTGCCTTTGGAAATCAGAGGTTCTAGTCTTTTTAGGAAATCTTTAGAGAAAAGCCCACTAGTTACTGCTTTTGAGAAATTAAAGGAATTAACTTCTGCTATCATTTCCCAAGTACCGCTTTCCTTTAGTAATTTTTCGAAATCTTGTCTTTGCCTTGAATCTTTCTCAGGAAGAGAATAGTTTTCATATTCCTTTACAAGAATTGAATTGCCTTCAGGGCCATACACTCTTTCAGAATTGTTTGTTTTGGAGTAAGCAACTAATGCTTCTTTTAGTTTTTCTAGTTCTGGGTCGAGCTTATCCAGCACTTCTTTCTTTTCCTTTGTTAGTTTTAGGTATTCCTCTACTAGCTTTACGCCATCGTCGTTTAGGTATTCGTTGACTGGAAGCTTGCTTAACTTAAAAGAATGAGACTTAACTGGACAAATCTCCTTAAAAGCACACCAATCACAAAGAGCAGATTCTTTTGTTGGAAAGTCATTAGTTATTTGTTTTCTTTCAATCTCTTGAATAGCTTTAACAACTTCTTTTTCTAGTTCTTCTAGATCTTTATCGCTTCTTGAAGAGCGCAGTTCAATATTAAATGCTAGAAAATGCCAGACTAGGTCTACTCTCTTGACTGTTGGGTACATTTTCTTTATTGCTATGGTGTAAAGAGCAAGCTGTTTGTCTTTATCTACTTCTTCTTGAGTCTTAAGACTATTGTTGGTTTTATAATCATGTATTTCAAAATGTTCTTCATTAATCATTGTTAGCCTATCGATATAACCAATCAAATCAAAAGGCGTACCATAATCATCAATAAACCTTAAAGTTATTTCCATTTCTAGGCCCAAAGTCTTTCCTGAATCAAACGGATGATATTTCTCATAATAATCTGTTAGAAACCTTTTGCCCATCTCTTTGTAGTGCTCTGCAGTGTAATCAAGTCTTACAATTTCTATTGTTAGATCAAAGTTCTTTTCCCATTCTTCTGAATAGTATTCTAGTATCTCTTCAAGAGAATTAAGCTTTGTAAACTTTAGATCCTTATAGAGTTTCTCTAAAGCTAAGTGAACCATAGAACCTAAGAAAGCCTCAATTCCTTTCTTTTCCTCAATATCTGGTTTCTCTATATATTGGAAATAGAATTTCTTTGGGCAGCTTTTGTAAGTCTCTATTCTTGAATGTGAGTATCTCATAATAAAATTAAGTTCAAAACACTATATATATGTTTTGGGGGTGGCTGTCCAGTGACACTCCTTTTATAAAAGTGATTTCGCAGCCAAAGAAAAAGAACTTAAAAATTTTCAAACAGAAAGCCACAACCCGCTGGGTTGTGTCTTTCACTAAAACCACAAAGCAAGCCATCCGCTGGATGTCTTGTTGTCTTTGACATGCTAGAGCATGTCAAAAACTATGGTTATTGGTCACGAACACAACGCACGTAGCTGGTATCGGTCTTATTGGGGCTGCCGAAGTGCCCGCCATCCATATCGATACCGTAAGCGCCGCCCGCCCACGTCTCCGTACTTGACCAATATAAATCGTTCACAATATTACTCCATTCTTCTGTATAATCCCCTTTATTTATTGCAGCATTCATACAAGCATTTGATTTAGTGACTTCAGTACAGGCATTCCAAATTGCAGCTAGTTGATCTTTTGCAGGAAGATACCAGTTATCATAGCCATAAGCTTCTAGGTTTTCGCACACGCTTGCAGCTATTGGACTTGTTGCACAACCCGCTATAATTGCTGCAGTATTTGTTGCACCATCTGTTGCTGATTGGGCCCCGGCACCTATTAATGTACCAGAACAACCCCATGTAATATTACCTGTTGAATTATCTGTTGGATGAATATATAGTTTGGTTTCTCCGTTCATAATATATGGGAGTTCAAGAATAACATAAGGATTATTATTAGTAACGTTATTCAAAGTTATATATTTGCCATCTGAAGTATGTAGTTGTATATTCATCTTTCTTGAAGTTATGTTTTGATCTGAGAAATCTGTTAAAGGAATAACATTTAGGCCTTGCCTAAGTGTGTGATTGGAATCTAGAACAATTTCTGCAGTTTCGTTATTGTCTGAGAATATTTTATAACCTGTTATTATTATGTTTTGACTTGTAAGGCTATCTGGCGGAGCATAGTTGAATTGAATAACACCATCTGAAAAGGCCTTGGTGTAAACAAACTCTGAAGCATCTGATTTTGATAGCTTTTCTGTGTCTGCAGTTGCTAAAGAAGAATTGCTAAAACTTCTGCCCCAGTTTAAAACTATAGTAACTAAAATCACCGCAACTACAATTAATAAAATGCTTGCAACAATTGGAGTGATTGCTTTTTTGTTTGTTATCATAATAATAATAATAATAATAATAATAATATATAAAGATTACTAAACTGTTTAAAAAAACGAATTTTTGTGAATTTGAAATTTCTCGCACTGGCATTTCAAATTTACAAATGACTTCCTGAAGATGTAGATTAATTGATATTTCCCAGACACTAATTAAATAAATCAGCTTAGGGTCGGACAGCTACCCCTCCAAAAATACCCCCCTTTAGAACGCACATATATTTTTGGTGACTTAAATGAATGAAATAACTGTTTTAAACAAAAGAGTATCTTATTATTCAAAAAACGAAGGAGATTATATATCCCTTACAGACATTGCAAAATATAAAAATCCAGAACATCCTGCAGACGTAGTTAAAAATTGGATGAGATCAAAAGAAAATATTGTATTTCTAGGACTTTGGGAAAGAATAAATAACCCAGATTTCAAACTGGTCGAATTCGACCAGTTTCTTAAAATGGCTGGATTAAATGCATTTGTATTGCCTCCACAAAAATGGATAGAAAAAACAGGGGCTATTGGGATTATTTCAAAATCTGGACACAATGGGGGAACATTTGCTCATAAAGATATTGCTTTTGAATTTGCATCTTGGATTTTCGCAGAATTTAGATTATATCTAATTAAAGAATTTCAAAGATTAAAAATAGATGAAAGTCAAAGACTTAAACTTGACTGGGATATTAAAAGGAACTTAGCAAAGATTAATTATCATATACATACTGATGCAATAAAAAATAATCTGATTCCATCAAAGATCTCAAAAACTAAAGAAAACATCATTTATGCAACAGAAGCAGATATTCTTAATCTGGCTCTTTTTGGAATGACTGCTAAAGACTGGAAAGAAAAAAATCCAAAAGAGAAAGGAAACATTAGAGACTATGCAGATGTGTCTCAACTGGTTTGTTTATCTAATCTTGAAAATCTTAATGCTGTTTTTATTAAAGAAGGATTAAATAAATTAGAAAGACTGGAAAAATTAAACAATATTGCAATTGAACAAATGACAATATTAACTAAAACAAATAATCCGAGGAAACTATTGTGAAATTGAAAATTAAAACAATAATTGCAACTGGAGAAGGCTACACTGTTGAATTTAAAGAAGCTTTTTCAGATAATATTGGTAAGACTATCTGTGCGTTTGCTAATGGCGCGGGTGGGCGAATAATTCTTGGTGTTAAAGATAATGGACAGGTTATTGGATTTAGATTAACAAATAAACTTAAATCTCAAATAATAGATATAGGAAGAAATATTGACCCTACAATTCAATTGAAAGTAAATGAAGAATCAAAAATTACAATCATAGAAGTACCTGAAGGAAAAGAAAAACCCTATTCTAATTGTGGTCAATATTATTTACGAATCGGTGCAAACTCTCAAAAGATGAGAAGAGAAGAATTAAGAAAATTCTTTCAAAATGAAGGGCTTATAAGATTTGATGAAAAAATCAATAGCAGTTTTAAATTATCTGAGGATTTAAATCAGATTGTTTTAATTCAATTTCTTCAAAAAGCAAAAATAAGTAACATATTGCCAATTAAACAAATACTACAAAATTTGTCTATTTTTGATGGAAAACATCTAAAAAATGCAGGGGTTTTATTTTTTTGTAAAACAACAACTAACTTTTTTGTGTCTGCAAAAATAACTTGTGTATTATATAAAGGAAACAATAAAATAGAGATACTAGACAAAAAAGAATTTGAAGAAGACTTATATTCTAATTATCATAACGCCTTTACTTACATTTGTTCAAAACTAAATACTAATTATATACTTACCGGCAGAGAGAGAGAAGAAAAACTAGAAATACCGGAAAGAGCAATTGCTGAAAGTTTAATTAATGCAATCGCTCATCGAGATTATTTTTCTAATGGGCACATTCAAGTTGATATTTATTTGAATAGAATAGAAATAGCAAATCCAGGGGGCCTGATCTCTGGAATTACAAAAAAAGAATTTGGGAAAAAAAGCGTTCCTAGAAATCCTTTATTATTTGGATTAATGGCAAAGATCATGCTAGGAGAAATGGCAGGAACTGGAATTGAAAGAATAAAAAAGGCAATGAAAGAATATAATTTAAAATGTGAATTTGATATTTCTGAAAATTGGTTTACAATTATATTACATAAACCAATAAGTCTAATTCTAAATAAAGACCTAGATAAAGACCTAGATAAAGACCTAGAGCTAAATAATAATCAAAAACAAATAATTATTGAAATACAAAAAAATAAAAATATTACTCAAAAAGAATTATCTGAAATTATAAATATTACGGAAAAAAACATTAGAAACAACATTAAAAAACTAAAATCAAAAGCAATTATTGAAAGAGTTGGCCCTGATAATGGTGGATATTGGATAATAAAAAAAGGGGAAATGAATAACAATGAAAATAAAAGAAATGTC